>NZ_JBFUHV010000268.1:0-8573 GCF_056402215.1 Rhodococcus sp. P4_B6
GTTCGGAGGCGCGTCACCCCCACAGCCATTGTCAACGTTTATGTTGATTTTCGAGACCGGCGTCGGCCACAGGTCTCTGCAGCCGAGAACCGTTCAGGCCTTCACGCCTTCACCGCATAGTCCGAGGCGGCAGGCTCGGCGCCGGGCCAGCGGACCGGGCGCGGAGAGGTCAGCGACGAGGCGACCTCACCCCATGGCCCCACATGCACAGTGCGCATGTTTCGTGATGCGAACTTCCAGCGGCCGTCTACCCGTACGTACCCGTCCTCGTACCGAACAGCGCCGAACACTGTCGTGCCCCCGGTCGCAATCTCCAGATGAGCACCCACCACACCCGTTGCATGGTCGTCGTCGACGAAATCCACCAGAACGTAGTTCGGGGTGTGGATCGTCGTCCCGAAGGACTCGCGAGCCTGCCGGATCATCTCCGCAATGCCGGCACCGCCCGAAGCGCCCGGAAAACCTCCGGCAGAGAACGTACCGTCGACGGAGAACGAGTCGGCGATGACGTCCAGGTCGTCGAAGTCGGACGCCAAGAAGTACCGTACCGCGAGATCGTGAAGCTCGGCCCGATCCTCCAACCTCCGCAGCCTGGTCTCGATGTCGGACATGCGCACTCCTCCACAGGATCGAACCTCGAGGGCGCGCACACATCTTCCGGCGCACCCCGCGATCAACGTCAGTGTAGATCGCTTCCACCGATCATCGTGCCCGCCTTCGCAGATGTCAACCATCGGCAGAATGCGAGCAGAATCTACGCAGCCGTGGACAAAATCAACGTCATAGTTGACAGATCGGAATGCCGGGGGCAGGGTGTGGCGGTAGGAGCGACGCACGTCACATCGATGCTTCGCACGTCGAAGGAGATGTGGACATCACTCCCTCACCCCCGTGCGTCCACGAAAGGGATCCTTCATGAGCGGCAGACTCAGCGGAAGAATTGCATTCATCACCGGCGCGGCACGAGGACAGGGGCGGAGTCATGCACTGCGACTGGCCGAGGAAGGCGCAGACATCATCGCCGTCGACATCTGCAACCCGATCGAATCGGTGCCCTACGCATTGGCCACGGAGGACGACCTCGCCGAGACGACCGCACTGGTGGAGAAACTCGACCGCCGGATCGTCGCCACGACCGCCGACGTCCGGGACAAGCGCGCGCTGTCGGCAGCATTCGAAGCCGGTGCCGCCGAATTGGGCGGTGTCGACATCGTCGTCGCCAACGCAGGCATCGCTCCACAGCAGTCCGACGAACCCGACCGCGACGCCGTCTTCGCCGACGTGATCGCAGTCAACCTCACCGGAGTGTTCAACACCGTCGAGGTCGCCCGCGAACGCATGATCGCCCAAGGCCGCGGCGGTTCCATTGTCCTGACCAGCTCGACGGCCGGAATCAAGGCCGTCGGTGGAAGCTCCGGGGCAGGAATCGGTTACACGGCCAGCAAGCACGCAGTCGTCGGCTTGATGCGACAGTACGCAGTCCTGCTCGCCGAGCACAGCATTCGCGTGAACTCGGTTCACCCGACCGGCGTGAGCACTCCGATGGTCGTCGGAAACACCGCACTGGCCGAGGCACTCGCAGACCCGTCGAACATGGGGAAATCGATCAGCAATCTGCTGCCCGTCGAACTCCTCGAACCGCAGGACATCAGCAATGCGGTGATGTGGCTGGCATCGGACGAATCGCGGTACGTCACGGGCGTCGTGCTGCCCGTCGACGCCGGCCTGACGATCAAATGACATACCGATCAAATGACATACGAGGGGAACTCCGTGAACGCACAACAGTCAGTGGTAGTCGACGAAGAACGGATGATCGATCCGGGGTTGTTCCGCACGATTCTCGGTCATTTTCCGACCGGGGTGGTGGCAGTGACCGCGATCGGCGACAACGGAGCCCCGGTCGGAATGGCCGTCGGCTCGTTCACGTCGGTCTCGCTCGATCCGCCCCTCGTCGCATTCCTGCCGGACAGGTCCTCGTCGACGTTTCCGAAGATACGTGCTGCACAGCGGTTCTGCGCCAACGTGCTCGCTTCCGGCCAACAGAACATCTGCCGAAGCATGTCCCGTAAGGGCACGGACAAGTTTGCCGACGTCGACTGGACCGCGACGCCGTCGGGCATGCCCCGCATACTAGGCTCCCTGGCGTGGATCGACTGCGAGATCGACGCCGTCCACGATGCCGGCGACCACTACATCGTCGTCGGCCGGGTCGAACACCTCGAACTCGACACCCCGGAATCGCCGCTCATCTTCTTTCAGGGCGGATACGGCGGCTTCTCGGCCGACGAAGCGAAGGCATGACCGCGCTGCTGATCGCCAACCGCGGCGAGGTAGCGCTCCGCATCATGCGCACGGCGACCCAACGGGGACTGCGCACGGTGGCGGTGTACAGCGAGGACGAAGAAGGATCACCGCATGCCGAGCACGCCGATCAGTCGGTTGCGCTGCGAGGGACCGGTCCCGCCGCATACCTGGACGTGGAGGGCATCTGTGGAGCCGCCGCATCGTCCGACGCCGGCCTGATCCATCCCGGCTACGGATTCCTCAGCGAGAGCGACCGGCTGTCCGATGCCTGTGTGGCAGCCGGTCTGACGTTCGTCGGACCGGCCGGCGATACCCTGCGCCTCCTCGGGGACAAATCCGCGACGCGTGAACTCGCCACGAGGTGCGGAGTGCCGGTGTTGCCGGCCACGAGCGGGGCGACCTCCCCCGCTGCCGCCCGGGAGTTCGCCGAATCACTGGAGTCCGGCTCGGTCATCGTCAAGGCGGTGGCAGGCGGCGGCGGCCGTGGTATGCGAATCGTCGAAGACCTGCGTCACCTGGATCACGCGATGGACCGCTGCCGCTCGGAGGCCGGCCGCAGTTTCGGAGTCCCGGACGTCTACGTCGAGGCATACCTCGCGCGAGCACGACACGTCGAAGTCCAGGTGGTCGGTGACGGAAGCACCTCACCGATGCACCTCTTCGACCGCGACTGCACGGGCCAGCGGCGCCATCAGAAGATGGTCGAGGCAGGACCTGCGGCTTTCCTGCCCGCGACCACCCGCACCGCGCTGTATGCGGCCGCGCTGACGCTCGCCTCCGAGGTGGGACTTCGCGGGCTCGCCACATTCGAGTTCCTGGTGGACGCCGACGATCTCGACCGGTGGTACTTCATCGAAGCCAACCCCCGGCTACAGGTCGAACACGGCGTGACCGAGATGATCACCGGACTCGACCTGGTCGGTCTGCAACTCGACATCGCCCAGGGGTTGAGCCTTGCCGATCTACAACTGTCGGCGACCACCCTGGGGGAACCCCGCGGAATTGCGCTCGAAGCACGCGTCACAGGAGCGCCCGAATCGGGCGGCTCCGACCGGCTCACCGCAGTACAGTTCCCGACCGGCCCGTCGATCCGCGTCGAATCACACGCTCGACCCGGCCTGCAGGTCGGCACGGGGTACGACCCTCTTCTGGCCAAAGTGATCGTGCATCGACCGGACGGCGACTTCCTCGCGGCAGCAGAGGAACTGAACGCCGCGCTCGGTGACGTCGTCCTCGACCCGCTCGACACCGACATTCCGACACTGTCGTGGTTCCTCGGCAGCGACGGCTTCCGGAACGGAACGATCACGACCAGAACCATCGACGACCACCTGGCCTCTGCTCGAGCACCGGATGAAGCGACGGACTCCATCGTCGAGGTGCGGGCGCCCTCCGGTGGTACCGTCGTCGCGCTGTCGTCGACACCGGGTGGCATCGTCGGTCGCGGTGAAGCGATGCTCACCGTCGAGGCGATGAAGATGGAATCCGACATCTGCTCGCCGGTGGCCGGGACCGTCGTCGACATCGCGGTCACGCTGGGAGACACCGTGCCGGCGGGTAGCGTCCTCGCCACAGTTCGTCCCGACGCCGACCAATCGTTCGAGGCCGCAACCTCGGCGGCTGTGGACCTGGCTGCGACGCGGGACGACCTCTCCGACATCGACGCGAGACATGCCCGCACCCTCGACAGTGCTCGTCCGGAGGCTGTCGAGCGTCGCCACCGCCGGGGCAAAAGAACGGCACGCGAGAACCTTCACGATCTGTTCGACACGGACTCCTTCCACGAGTACGGCGGGCTTGTCGTTGCCGCGCAACGGCGTCGCAGGACGCTGGAGGAACTCGAAGCTGCAACACCGGCCGACGGGGTCGTCACCGGCTTCGGTGCCGTCGACGGCCGTGCGACGGCCGCGCTCGCGTACGACTACACGGTGCTCGCGGGAACCCAAGGGTTACAGAGCCACAAGAAGGCGGAACGGCTCTTCGAACTCGCAGGCCGGAGAGGAACGCCCGTGGTCCTGTTCACTGAAGGCGGCGGCGGGCGCCCCGGCGACACCGACGACATGTCGCGAGCTACCCGGATGGATCTCGGGACCTTCGTTGCCCTGGGACGCCTCAACGGAGTAGTTCCGACCGTCGGCATCGCGTCCGGTCGCTGCTTCGCAGGCAACGCAGCGTTACTGGGCTGTTGTGACGTCATCGTCGCCACTCGCGACTCGACGATCGGACTCGGCGGGCCTGCCATGATCGAAGGGGGCGGACTGGGAACGGTCGCAGCGGACGACGTCGGACCGGTCTCCATCCAGGAGCCCAACGGAGTCGTGGACATCGTTGTCGACGACGACCGGGACGCCGTCGAGGTCGCTCGACGCTATCTGAGTTACTTCGGCGGCGCCACTGACGTCTGGGGTGAACCCGATCAACGACTACTGCGGCATATCGTGCCCGAGAGGCGCAATCGCACATTCGACATTCGCACCCTGGTCCGCACGCTCGCAGACGAAGATTCGGTGCTGGAACTCCGCAGGAGATTCGGACCCGGATTGATGACTGCATTGATCCGCATCGACGGCCGACCCCTCGGGCTCGTCGCCAATGACGGGAACACGGCCGGCGGCACCATCGGTAGTGCAGAAGCAGACAAGATGGCACGGTTCCTGCAGCTGTGCGACGCGCACGGACTGCCGATCGTCTCGCTGTGTGACACCGCGGGATTCCTCGTCGGTCCCGATGCAGAACGAGCGGCGTCGGTGCGCCACGTCAGTCGATTGTTCGTGACCGCACCGGCGCTGAGCGTGCCGTTCTGCACAGTGATCGTCCGCAGGGCGTTCGGCCTCGGCGGACAAGCCATGGCTGGTGGCAGTTTCCGTGTACCTGACGCGATTGTTGCGTGGCCTACGGGGGAACTGGGGGCAATGGGACCAGAAGGCGCCGTCAAGCTCGGCTTTCGTCGCGAGTTGGATGCCATCGAGGACGACGAGGAACGTGATCGCGTCTACCGCGCCCATCTTGCGGACTTTGCACATCAAGGCAGGGCGATCAACGCCGCATCGGTCTTCGAGATCGACGACGTCATCGATCCTGCGAGCACTCGGTCGTGGATCTCGAGTGTGACAGCCACTCCACGAGTCGACCGCTCCCCCCTCGCCCGGCGCCGCATCGACGCCTGGTGAATCACAGCCGCATCGACACCGACGGCAATGCCCCGGAACCGATTGGGTTCCGGGGCATTGCCGTCCGAGTGTCACCGCGCGGTGTAGTTCTCCAGATCCGGGCGCTGAGTCATCCTCCAGTACTCCACATTCAGGAACGGCATCACGAACACCACTCGCCCGTGAGAGTTCCGGTAATACGTCGACATTCCCCGGTGAGTCCACACCGTGCGGGCATGCGTCGAATCGACGAGGTCGTTGTACTCACGATTCGCCTCCGGACGCGCATCGAGCGCCTTGATCCCGTTGCGGAACATCTCGGTGAGAAGACCACGGATGTAGCGCATCTGAACCTCCATGAAGAACATGAAGCTACCGCTGCCCGGGAACGAATTGGGGCCGCCCAGCATGAAGAAGTTCGGGAAGTCGGGGACCGACACTCCCAGATACGCCTTGGGATCGTCGTCGTTCCAGGCTTCCCGGAGCGTCAGCCCACCAATGCCCTTCACCTCCATCGAACTGATGAAGCGAGCAGCCTCGAAACCTGTCGCCCAGACGATGACGTCGACGTCCGTCTCCGTCCCGGTGTCGTCGACGAGGCCCTCGGCGCGCACCCCGGTGACGGACCGGTCGATCAGATCCACGTTGTCCTTGCGCAGGGTTGCAAACCAGCCGTTGTCGAGGAGGATTCGCTTGCCGAACGGAGGGTAGTCCGGGAGCACCTTGTCCAGCAGGTCGGTCCGGTCCCCCACCTGCTGTGTGATGTATCTGGTGAAGTACTCGCGGTGCGCGTCGTTTCGCGCGTTCACCGAGCGCTCCGGATGGTCCCATTCGGGATCGACTCGCAGCGACTCGATGACCTTGTCGCCGAATTGCCAGAAGAGCCGGATCCAATACCAACTGTGGTAGATCGGGCAGGTCTGCATCAGTCTCCGGAGTTCCATCGGGATGGGCATCCGGAACTTCTCGAACGGCGCCACCCACTGCGGCGAGCGTTGGAAGATCGACAGATGCGCGACGCGGTCCGCGATCGCCGGGGCGATCTGCATCGAACTGGCACCGGTACCGACGACAGCGACGCGTTTGCCGTCGAGGTCCAGATTCTCCGGCCAGTCCGCCGAATGGAAGCTGATCCCCTCGAAGGTATCCATTCCCGGTACTTCAGGCCTCTTGGGGCGGTTCAGCACACCGACCGCGCTGATCACCACGTCCGAACGCAGAATGGACGCAGTGCCGTCCGGATTGCGCACCTCCACGGACCATTGCGCGGCCGCCTCGTCGAACGTCGCCGATCGAACCTCGGTACCGTAACGGACGCGTTCACCTGCACCCAGGTCCTTCAACACACGACCGAAGTAGCCCTGCAATTCGTTGCGGAGTTCGAAGTGCGTGGTCCAGTCGTTCTTGGCGAACGAAAACGAGTACAGATGGCTGGGTGTGTCCACCCCCGCACCCGGATAGGTATTCTGCCACCAGTTTCCGCCTGCCTCCGGTTGCTTCTCGAGGATGACGTAGTTCACGCCCATGTCTTCGAGTTGTTGTGCAGCAGCAATTCCGGCGACACCGGTCCCGATGACGATGACCGAGAATCCCTCGGGCGCATCGACCGGTTCGAGTGACAGGCTCGGCGAGTCCGGCGCTGCGCGTCGCGCCAACTCGAGTGCGAGCATCGGTCCGTACTCGTCGCCGACGGGTTCGCCCATGCATACACTCATCATTCGAACCGTGAGTTCCGGTGACGGGGTCTCGATCGCAGGACGGCCTCCGTCCTGCAGACTCAGAACAGCCTTCACCGCAGCCTCGCGAATCTCCTCCTGGATCGCGTCGTCGAGACCTCCCGAGTCGTGGTCGCCGAGGCCCTTGCCTCTGGTCGGGGTGTACGGAGCAGCGAGCCATTTCTGGTCGCCCGTCGTTTGGAACACAACCATGAGGAGCGAGGGCACATTCGCCCTGCCGACCGCTGTTCGAATCTCACACTCGGTGAGCCGGTCCGGGTTGAAGTCGTCGCCGGCCGCCCTGTCCGCGCCCGGATCACGATGTACTGCCGTCATTCGAGTACCTCTCGCATCGATGTGGCGATCGGAGCCGAACGCTCCTCGCCGAGATCATCCCGTCTTTCAACATAAGCGTTGACTGACCCTCACCCATGGTGACAGCGGCCATGGACGATGTCAACGTCACAGTTGACGCTCCACATCCATTCGATCCACGCACGTGTTGACAACCCAGGATGACACCGGGCAACATTCACGTTGACGACACTGTGGCTCGAGTCACAACGACTCGTCGCTCAACGATGTGTAATGCCCGCCTGGCGGTGCACACCCGAAACGGATGCAACCATGTCGAACACAACGAGTTCCACGCCCGGCACCGAAATGGTGCTCGACCTTCGCAAATCTCGAAAAGCACTCGTGGCCGGATCACTCGGCAACCTGATCGAGTGGTACGAGTTCGCGATCTATGCGTACATGGCGCCGATCATTGCGCCACTGTTCTTTCCGTCGGAGAACCCGACAGCGTCCATCCTGTCGACGTTCCTGCTCTTCGCACTTGCGTTCTTCCTCCGGCCGATCGGCGCAATCATCTTCGGGCGGATGACCGACCGCATGGGCCGCAAGCCTGTCCTCGCGATGATCATCGCGTTGATGACTGTCGCGACGACATGTATCGGACTCCTTCCGACGCATTCGGCAATCGGCATCGTCGCCCCGTTGCTCCTGACCCTGTGCCGGATCGCACAGGGCATCTCCGCCGGCGGAGAAGTGGGCGGAGCCGTCTCGTTGATGGTGGAATCGGCACCCGCCGACAAACGCGGCCTGTACGGGTCGTGGTCATTCGTCGGCACCACGCTCGGCTTCGTCCTCGGAGGCGGAGTCGCAACCGTACTGGCGGTACTGCTCTCCGACGACGCGATGGCACAGTGGGGTTGGCGAATCGGTTTCCTCCTGGCCGCCCCGATGGGCATCATCGTTCTCTACCTGAGACTCAAGGTCGACGAGACGCCACACTTCAGGCAAGTCGCAGTCGAGATCGCAGCGGGCGAGCTTCCCGTATCCGACGACAACTCGCGCAGGCCGCTGTCCTACCTCCTCGCGACATTGGGCGTCGTGGTCG
>NZ_JBFUHV010000269.1:0-8407 GCF_056402215.1 Rhodococcus sp. P4_B6
CGTTGGGACCGTGCGAAGTCGCATACTGTGCGGGTGATCTTGGAACATGCACTGCTGTCCGTGACCCCAGACAGGGTCGCCGAGTTCGAATCTGCATTCGGGCAGGCCGAGTCGATTATCTCGTCGATGCCCGGATTCCGCCGGCTGCAGTTGTCACGCGGTCACGAGCGCCCGAATGTCTACCTGCTGCTGGTCGAGTGGGATGAACTCGAAGACCACACCGAAGGATTTCGTCAGTCGAGTGGATACCAGCAGTGGAAGGACCTGCTGCACCACTTCTACGATCCCTTCCCGGTCGTGGAGCACTACACGCCTCTCGATGTGTCTGCCCTCTAGGGCGACGTCGCGCACCAGGCCGAGGGCAGCACAGCGTCCGCTACAGCTACGGGGAGACTGCGGTGCCCGCACGCCGGGCGGGCGAGCGGTCGTCGGCGAACATGGCCTCGATCCTCGACTTGATCTCCGCGGTGCTCATGGAGCCGCCGTGGCGGGGCGTCCGCGACACGGTGGGAGTTGCCGGGGTGATCGAGACTGTCGCCATGCGTCCTGCTTTCGTCGGGTACCGATATGTGTGCCTCAGGGTCACGTCTGTGATCTGGTTCACATCGTGGCCGACTATGTTGTACACCACATACCCGGTCGTGTGCCACTCGGCCCGGTGGCCATGTGTCCGGGGTATCGAAGCCGTGTCGTTCGGCGAATGGACAGGAAGTCCGGCCCCGGTACAGTCGCCCGAATGGATGAGGAGGCGGCCCCGAACCGTCGAGAGCTCCGGCTGGTGCAATCCCCGATCCGTCTATCGCGCGAACAGGACGAAGAACTCCTCGCCCGGTCGGTGATCGATGCGCTCGCCGGTGGCCGGTCGTGGGAGCAAATCGGCACTCGGCTGGGTGTGGCCGCTCCGACCGCACACAGCGGCCCGGTCACCGACCGGGACTGGCAGGAGGCGGTCGTCGATCACGAGAATGCGCGACAGCTATCGGACAGCGTGTGGCGTCCTTTCGCCGGAGACCGGACCATGTCCGTCCACGGAATTCCGCGGCACCGTGAAGGTGGCGGCGACGCACAGAATCGCGATCGCGAAGCAGGCGATCGTGTACCAGATGTTTCCGATGGGATCGCCGTTGCTCGTGACGCCGTCGACGGCGGCGAGGTAGTCCGGTAACGCAGTCCCCCACAGCAGGCCCATCACGCCGAGGTACACCACGCTGTAGACACGAACGAAGTTGTTCGAGTAGGCGGGAACGTCAGACGTCCGCCCGCGCAGCCGCGACCACTGTCGCAACAGGACCGGGATCGCGACGAGCGTGACGACGACGAGTTCCGCCGCGTAGAGGAATCCCCGGACCGTGGTGCTCTCCATCCCGAGGATGGTCGCGGGGATCGGGAGGATGAACGTGCCGGCCGACGCCAGGAGGCCGATTACGATTGTCCGCCAGACCAGTTCGAGTCCGGTGAAGGTTCGGCCCCGGTCGGTGTGGCGACCCACGAAGAATTGGACGCACAGTGCCAGCGATATCGGCCACAGTGCCGCGAACACCACGACGCTCGGCAGTGGGACCGCATCGAACATGGGCTGGTTGACCGGGTTGGTGGTCGACCATTCCCACCACCTCAGCTGCGGTCCGAGCTGGTCGAAGATCTCGTAGAACGCGTGGTGCACGAAGCCCACGCAGACCGCGCCGACGAGCACGCCGTATTTGCGGAAGACGCCGAGCATCCGGACGAGCTCGAAGGCCAGCGTGGCCATCAGCGGATAGATCGCGATGATGTACAGGGGTAGCCGGCCCCACAGGAAGTCCACCGTGAACACGTTGTGCGCGAACATCGTGTCCACGTGTTCCTCGATCCCGAACGCCGCCGGAAAGTACAGCGGCGGTTCGATGACGAACAGATACGCGGTGGCGCCGAACCAGAGCGCCAGGGTGGTCGGATCGCCGCTGCGGCGCCAGCGCAGGATCGCAAACACGAGTGCGAGCACCGACCCGAGCACGATCGTGAACTCGAGAACCGGCAGTGTCCAGTTCTCCAGGGCCAACGGATTGCGGAGCTCGACGAGTCCACCGGCCTCGGCGCACGAGAAGCCGAGCGCCGTCGACAGCTGGTCGAAGGTGGGTGAGCAGAGATCGATCATCAGTTGACCACCGCCGCCGCGGACTCGGTCCGACGTTCACCCGACTCGGCGGTGTACCAGCGGGTGCAGTCGTAGCCGGCGTCGTATCGGGTGAACCACTCGTCGGCGAGCGCGGGCAGCTTCTCGTGGGTCGGGTTGTGCTTCGGCATCTGACTCCGGACGACGCCGGCCAGGGCGGTGAGTTGTTCCCCGCGGGGGAGGTCGTCGAACGCGCGCGGCATGATCCCTTTGCTCAGGTAGGGCGCGAACGCGGTGAGCAGCTTCTGCTTGGTGCGGTGCGTCGCGAACATCGACATCGAATCGACCTTCCGCTCCCTCAGTGGGACGTGCTGGTTGAACCCGGCGCAGGCGATTCGGACGACCTTCATCACATGCGTGAAGATCGAGGGCGCCATCCTCATCCGGTACAGCTCATCTCCGACAAGGGAATTGAAGATCACCAGCGCTGAGCTACGGTGTTCGACCTCCTCGACGAAGTGCCAGATGAACAGGGACGCAACCCGGTCGTCGCCCGGCCGGAAGAGGGTCGCGTCGTTGTCGAGCATCAGCTTGAACACCGGTGTGAACGTCGCCTCCAGGTCCGCGGTGTAGGCGAGTCGGTAGTTCAGACTCGTCGCCTCGGTGAGGAGGTCGTACTCGCCGATCACCGCGTCGAGCGTGTTCTGGAGTCCCGGATACCGCCTGATCAGGGCCTTGACGTGCTGACGGTGCGCGGTCGAGTGGTGGCCCTCCTGGCGCATGAACGCCACGGCCTCCTCCGCGACCTCGGGAGTCATCAACGGTTTGGCCTGCATGATCGCCTTGACGATCATTTTCTCGAAACCAATGGCCAGGAAGGAGATCGCGTTCGACATGCTCGACCAGGCGGGGTTGTCGGGGTTCCAGAGGAACGGGACGTCCTGTTCGTCGAACGCGAAATCCATCTTTCTGGGATGCAGGTCGGACATGTGCAATTCCTCGTCTCGTGCGGCATGAGTGGACTGAAGTCTGTGGGCAGGTGGAGACCCAAGCCTCAACAACATACACAGACCATAGTCTCTGTATGATTACTTTCGACAGATTCGGGGAGAACTGCGGTGGCCGGAAGCGGGACGCGCTCGCGGTAACCTCTGAGTCCAGGTCGGGCACTGTGCCGTCGTCCCGTGCAGTCCGTTCGGGCCGACGACGCAGTGCGAGAGGTAGGGGCACGGGCAATGGCAGGCAGGCGTGGGTGGGGTGGCAGCCCACCCGGAAGTGACGAGGAAGCGTCCCGGCGAATCGTCATCGCCGCAGTCGAGCTCATCAGCCGGAACGGCACGGCGATCAGCATCGCGGATGTTGCGGAATCCCTCGGTGTCATCCGTCAGACGGTGTACCGGTACTTTCCCAGCACCGACTCGCTTCTACGAGCTGCAGCCATCGCCGCGGTCGACGGATTCCTCGACCGCCTGACGGAACACGTCGCCGGCATCGAGGATCCCGCGGAGGCTGTGGTCGAGGCCGTGATCTACACGCTCAACGAAGCGCCCCGCGTTCCGCAGCTCGGCCTCATGCTGTCCGGTTCCCATTCACATACCGAGGGAATCACGTCCGAGGAAGCCCTCGCCTTCGGAATGACGATGATCCGGCGCTTCGACGTCGACTGGGAGCGGCACGGCTACGGGGAGCACGCCCTGCGTGAGCTCGTCGAGTATCAGTTGCGGACGATGCAGTCGTTCTTCATCTCGCCGGGAAACCCGCCGCGTAGCCAGGACGAACTGCGTGCGTATCTGCGCCGATGGGTCGGATCTGCGGTCGCCGTCACGGGGAGTCCGGCGTCCACTGGATGAAGTCCGTGGGCTATGCCGGACGAGCGGCGCAATCGGGGTTGCATTCCTGGTTCGACGTTCCTGGTTCGACGTTCCTGGTTCGACGAGGTGCAGACGCGAATAGACTTGCCGAGGTGACCCGCGAGGATCCCGATCGGCTCTCCGCCGACGATRCCCATATTCTGGGGCTTGAATCGGCGGTGATATCCGGCCATACCCTGAAGCTGGTGATTCTCGAGCCCGCCTCCGGCCCGCTGGACCTCGATGCCCTGCGAACAGCGGTGGCCGAGCGCCTTTCGAGCCAGCCGCGCGCGACGCAGCGGATCGACACCTCGGGTTCGGAGCCGCGCTGGACCGCGGCGACCGCCTTCGACATCAGCGACCACATCCGGCGCCGGGAAGATGCTGCGTGTGCGTCGCGGGCCGATCTGTGGCGGGCCGTCAGCACGCTGATGTCCGAGCACCTCGACCGCGAGCGTCCACTGTGGACRCTCGATCTGATCGGACCCCTCGGCGACGGGCGCGAGGCGATCGCCGTCCGGATCCATCACGCGATGGCCGACGGGATTGCTGCGGTGCGCTTCCTGGACGACGTTCTCTGGGATCGACACGCCGAACCGGGCCCGCGCGAGTCGCGACCGGGTGTACGCACCGATTCGACGCAGCGTTCGAAGGTCGACGAGGTGCTGCGGATGCCGGCGGCCATGCACCGTGAGCTCGGCCACCGCGGCTCACGCTCGCCTTTCGACCGTCCGATCAGTGCCGCCCGCGAGCTCGCGTTCACCGTCGCCCCGCTCTCGGAGCTGAAAACCATAGGGGCCTCGCGTCCCACTCGTGCCACCGTCAACGACGTGCTCCTGGGGATCGTCGCCGGCGGCCTGCGGAGCTGGCTCTCCGCCGGAGCGGGGGCGCTGCCGCGCCTTCGCGCTCAGGTTCCGGTCAGCCTTCACCACCGAGATGAGGGAGCGGAGGTCGGAAACCGCGATTCCTTCTTGAACATCGATCTGCCGCTCGCCGAGCCGGATCCGCTCACCCGACTCGACCGGATCAGCGCCGAGACCAGGAAGCGCAAGCACCTCGACGACGCCGACGAACTCTATGATCTCTTCCACGCTCTCGGACGCGTGAAGCGCGTCGGGGAGGCTGTACAGCGACTGGCCGGGAGTGCGCGGGAGTTCAGCCTCGCGATCTCGAACGTCCCGGGCCCGCCGGTGCCGGTGAGCGTTTCCGGGCGCCGGGTGGAGCGACTCTTCTCGTCCTCGGAGCCGGCCGTTCACCACGCGCTGCGGATCTCGGCGATTTCCTGCGCCGGGATCGTCGGAATCGGGCTCTGCACCGACCCCGAGGCGCTGCCCGATGTTGCCCGGCTGGCGGTGGCGATGGAAGATTCGTACGCCGAATTGCGTGACGCCGCATCGACGCCTTGACGTGTGCCTGGATGGGTACACGGACACCACGGCATCGAGTTCCGCATCACTCCGGCGTGCTCGCGACTGCCGACTACATGATCCGGCACGGTGACGGCTCGCCCGAAAACCTCCAACGCGGGCAACGAATGATCCAAGCTCACCCCGCAGATTCGCCGCGCGTCGGCGGAACACCGGCCGTGGTGTCCGCGTCGGTCGGAATGGGGGCCGCCGGAGACGGGGTCGCAGCGTCACCCAGCGACGCTCCGTTGGTGGGCGCAGTCGTCGAGTTCGTGTCGGTGTGGCGGTGCGTCGCCTTCTTCGCCAGTTCACCGACCTTGTGCTGCACTTGCGGCGCCTTGTCCCTGACGGTCTCCGTCGCTTCGCTCACCTTTTCCTGCACGGTGGGGTTGTGCCAGAGTTCGATTGACTGATGCCTCATCTTCTCGTAGGTTTGCCGGCCGGATCGGGTGCCCAGGACGAAGCCCACGGCCGCGCCCGCTGCGAAGGTCAACACTTTCTGCATGACATCTCCTGACTGTTGTGTGGCTCGAGCGGGTCAGTCGGACCGTCGTCCGAATGCCCTCTACACAGCGTGCCCGCAACTGAAGAACCCAAACGCACATGCCCGCACTGTGGATCGGCCCGCGGACGCGGTGGTGAACGCCATCAACATGACGGCGCCTCAAACGAGAGCGTCGAGTGGTCGGTATTCATCATGGCGTGGCTATCAGCACTTCCCCTTCGAGGCCGTCGGGGTCCCGGAAGAAGACGCTCCGTGCAGTACCGAAGTTGTTGATGGCTCCATCGCTGGCGGCCGCGTCGATCAGCCGCTGCCGGATCACCTCGAAGGCTTCCGGTGAGGCCGCCTGCAGACCGACGTGGTCGATGCGACCCCGCCCCCACATCGGTGTCTGACGCTCGGCTTCGGTGTTGCCGTCGATCACGAAGATGTTCAACTCGGTATGCGGGCCGATCCGGATGACGGTCATCGTTTCTCCTCCGTCGCGGCCGTGCGGCCGCGTCGGTCCGACGTCGGCGTCGAATACGTCGGCATAGAACCTGCCCAGGCGGGCGGCGTCCTTGGATATGCAGGCAATATGGTTGACCCCATCGAGCAACATGATGTCCTCCGCTCTACATTCGGCGCTGGAGATCTCATGGGTCAACCGTCGCATATTGTGCTGCGCGAATCAGGGTGATCGCCGGGGCATGAACCGGACAGTCGCGGGTACTCCGTGTGGACGCTGCGCGCGCAGCAAGCGATGGCGGCGCGCCAGCCAGGTCTTCCGGCCTGAATTCCCCCTTGTTCGGGCCGGAGGGCCGCCTCGAAAGATGCTGAGCACCAGTATTGTTCAGGAACAATGCCAACGATAGCGGCACCGCCCCCATGCTTCGGGGGCGCGTACGCCCTCACCCTCACGTACCCGAAGGTCGCGCGCGCAGGACTGGACGTGCCGCGGGACCTCACGGTCCGGAAACCAGGCAGCTCCTCGGAGCCGGTGGTGATCGTCGTCGAATCCGACTACGTCGACATATTCGAGACGCAGGGATGGACACCGGAGCCGTCCGCGGAAACCAGCGATGCCTCGCGGACTTACATGACCGTCGATCCACCGCGCGGGGACACCCTCACCCTGGGTTTCGACACCTACATTCAGCCGTCGAGTCAGCTCGGCCACTCGGGATCGGTGTCGGTGTCGGAGAAGGGAGTCGATGTGGGTTCGCCATCTTCCTGTCGGCACAGTCGACTCGGGCTGACGAGAACGCGGTGACGCGTCAGAGCACCGAGTAACCGGCTGGCAGGGGAAGGCGGCCGGTCAAGGCCAGCAGCGCAGCGGGTGCTGTTCCCTGTGCTGCGGCCAGGCCACCGATCACGGCGAACGTCTCGGCTACCGCATCGTGGGGGACATCGGCGCTGACGCCGAGGGCGGCTGCCAAGTCGCATGTGTGCACTGTCAGCTCGAGGGTTCGGGTCGGGAGGTAGCCCTGCAAGGTCATCGTCCCGAAGGGTGTGCGCACCAGGGCGGTGGCCGGCGTGGCCCGGACCTGCTCGGGTACCCGGGCAACCAGAGCGCTCAGCGTAGCCATCGGGTCCTCTCCGAGGGCGGCGCCGGCGGCGCGTCCCCGCTGTGCCACTGCTGCGGTGTCAGCCAGGGCACCGGCGATGGCCAGGTAGTACGCAACGGCATCAACCAGGTCTACCGGGCCGGAGTCGTCGCCGGCGACGTCGAGGTAGGTCTCCACCGTCGTCAGCGACCTGCTGGTGTGCCCCAGCAGGTCGCGCACGGACCACTCACCAAGACCGGGGGRGTCATAGTGACCTGTCGCGGACGCGCTGACTTCGAGGAACCGTCGGGCGGCACTGTCGAAGGCTCGAGCAGCTGGACCGTCCATCAGCTCAGTATTGCAGCCGCCAGTGTTCACCGCCCGCACTCGGCGCCATCCCAGTCTGCCGGCGTCGACAGCGGGAATCGGGCCGTCATGAGGCGCGCGCGGATCGGTCCTGTGGCCGGTACCTCTAGCTCGGTCTCAGCCGCGACCAGTGAACGACACCGCACATGGCGGGGCTCACGTCGGTGTCAAGCCGTATCGGGCGATTACGTCGGGCAACCAGTCGGGTTCGCCGAATTGCAGTCCGTAACGCTCGGCAATTTCGGCGATCTGGGTGACATCCGGCGCGCCGGCGGCGATCAGTTCAGAAATTTCCAGGAAGCAATGTTCGAAGCCGGCCGGACTGATGATCTCGATCATGCGCGCCGGGGCGCCGCCGGCGTTCCACATGGCGTGCATTTCGCCGCGGGGTTTTGTGATGTATCCGCCGGATTCGAGAACGGCCTCCCGGTCGCCGGAGCGGAACCCGATTACACCCTGAGTAACTATCGAGAATTCGTCCTCCCGCGTATGTAGATGCGGCGGCACCAGCGCACCGACTGGGAACGGGTGCTAGACGACAGACGGCACCCCACCGGTGTCACGGCCCCAGAGTTTGAATTCGACCCCAATCGGGCCCAGGTCACCGGTCTGTCCGGTTCCTGGCGGCACGACGACCAGCGGTGGGGGATCGGTTACGCTCACGC
>NZ_JBFUHV010000270.1:0-8378 GCF_056402215.1 Rhodococcus sp. P4_B6
ATACTTCAGTTTTCAGAGCGCGACGAGACGCATGTGACGTTGCCGCCGAATGTGTCCGTCCCTCACGTACGCCACTGCTGGGCTGACTGACTCGGTGTGCTCAGCGGTGTCACCGACGTCCATGACGGTTTCGTCGTGGGCACGGCAGGGTCGATCACGCCGTCCGTCGAATGACGGGAAGCACGAGTCTCGACGGCCGAGCGCTGCCGTGCCACACGGTGTTGGTCGCGACCACCACGTCGCCGGCCCGCGCATCAGCCACCGGCACTCAGACAATGACCACGTTCATGGCACTTACCGCGCTCCTTCCCGGCTCACAGAACGCCGTGACGCCGCCATCGACGGCCATCGACAGTGCCGTCGTCCAGGTGGACTCATCCGACAGCAGATAAACGACCGCATCGGAGATTCCGACCGGATCCATCGCATCTTCGGCGTGTCGACTGGTCCCGGATGCACGGTGTTGACACGGATTCGGTGCTTGCCGAGCTCGGCAGCGAAGGTCTTGCCCATCCCGGTCACACCGAACTTCGACGCGGTGCAGGGCAGGTTGAACGGGCCGCCCTTGAGCCCGTTACCGGAGGAGATGAGCCGATCGACCCGCCGCTGCCGGCGTCAACCAAGACCGGCGCGGTCGCTATCACGGTGTTCCACACCCCGACGAGGTTGACATCGATGACGTCTCGGAACTCCTGCTCGGCGATGATCCGCCTGCCATGCGCCTCGACGAGCTTTACGGTCTCCTGGCGATCTTCCGGGGTGGCACCGCCGTACTGGACCACCGTGGGGATCGACTCGCAGATGTCGACTGCGATGATGTCGGCGCCCTCTTCCGCGAGACTAACCGCGTGCGCGCGGCCCTGCCCCCATGCCGCGCCGGTGATGACGACGACCTTGCCGTCCATACGTCCCGCCATGTGTGAAGCTCCAGTTTCAGGTCGATGCGTGGCGCCTTGCAGCGCCCGATGTGATGGCATTCGGCCTGAGCTGATCTGCTCGGACCAGGTGTCACGGGCTAGCTGCCGATCACCGCCACCTGTGTGACGTCCACCATACTGACACGTACCGTCCAATTTAGGAAGTGCGGATCGTGATGCGGGACCAAGGTCGGCGGAACGCAAAGCGAGGTTGTCCTCGATAGCAACGACTCGACTCGCACGAATCGCCCCGCCACACCACTCCCCTTGGGACGCGCGGTCTCGTGGTGACCGAGAGCTCGCCGAAACAGCCGTACGGAAGTTTCATCGTGGTCGCTTCGCGACAATGGGACACACGGCAATTTCTTATCGGACAGTGGGTCGGGGCGGCGCTCGCGACGATCGACTACCAGGCACTGTCCGAATGCACGGGCAAACCCAGCGACCGAACGAACGCCGCCTCGGACAGGTCACCGACTCACCGGTCACCGGTCGTCCTCCGCGATCATGTCGGCGTCTTCCTGCGCCAACCGGATCGCGCGGCTGCGCCCTTTACCCTTGGACCGCGCCCGTGATGGATGCAATCTTGTTGTCGAGCTTTCCCCCGGCACAAGGCGGCACTCCTTGCCCCGGAGAGTTCGTCATCGTTCCCGCTGTGGGGAATCTGGCCGTCGTGCCATGTTGCTAGAGCAGGTTGCAACCCGCGTCCACAGGAATCGCGGCGCCGGTGACGAATCTAGACTCGTCGGAGGCGAGGAACAGCAATACGTTCGAGACATCGATCGACTCCACCCACGGCACCGGCATCGCGTTAGTGGCGAGGGAGACAGCTTCGAAGTCAGCCTTGGTCGGACTCTCGAGGTCGGGGCAGAACAGCCTCCACATGGCCGCATTCTGAATCATCGGGGTGTCGACCTGCGTCGGGTGGATACTGTTGACTCGGATGAAGTGGGGGGCTAGCTCGAGCGCCAGGGCCTTCATCAGACCCCTCACCCCGTGCTTCGCGGCAACGTAGTCCGCAGCGTTCAGGTACGGCTTCAGGCCCGCGGTCGAACTGGTGAGCGCGATCGAACCGCCTCGGTCGCCGGCTTTGATGTGCGGGATGGCCGCTCGCGCGGTGTTGTACACGCCGTTCAAATTGATATCGACCGTTGTTTGCCAACTGCCTGAGAGGTTTTCGGCGTTCGCGAAGGGCCCCGCGATACCGGCGTTGGCCGACACGATGTCGAGCCGGCCCAACTCGGCCACAGCGTCGTCGACAACCGACGTCATGGCTTCCATGTCGCGAACGTCGGCCTTGGCGATCACGATCCGGCGGTTCAGTGCCTCTACGGCACGCTTGGTCTCCTCGAGATCCGCCATGGTCGCCATGCCGTAGGGAACACCGTCGACGGGCCCACAGACATCGACCGCGATGATGTCCGCACCCTCCTCTGCCAGCCGTATCACGTGGCTACGGCCTTGGCCTCGTGCTGCGCCGGTGATGAAGGCGACTTTGCCGTCCAGCTTTCCCATGCTGAGCTCCCGTTTCTAGGTTTGGCACGCTACTCCGACATACTGACACGCGTCGTCCGAATTTATGGCAGCTTTTGCCGTACTTGGCCGCGCCCAGTCGCAGCATTGATTTGGACGGCAGTAGTCAGTATTGTGAGCCTTCACATACCTCGAACCGTGCCCGACGCCGCTCACTCACGATGTCAATTCGATCCCGGTGATGGCGTGACGCTCGGTCATCGTGAACATCTGTCAGGAGAGTCAGTGAGCTTCAAACGAGTGCAGACGGCCGAGGCGTACCCCGACATGATCGCCGAGATCGCAGCGGAGTCGCCGGCGGCGATCTGTATCGAGGAAGTCGACGGGCCGGCCAGAACGTATGGGGAGCTGCATGAGAACGGCCTGGCGTGGCAACGCGCCCTGACCGAGCTCGGCGTGACGGCCGGCGACACCGTCTTGACGTTCGTGGCGTCGTCGGTGGCATCCGTCGAGTTGTGGTGCGGCATCTCGCGAGTCGGGGCGATCGAGGCGTCGGCCAACCCGGCGTACCGCGGTGCGCTGCTCGACCACATCGTCTCAGACACCCGAGCACGCGTCGCCATCGTCGACCAGCGGTACCTCTCATCGGTTCGCGACGGGCTGGTACGCGCCGCGAACATCGAGAAGGTCGTCGTCATCGGCGGCGACGGCGATCTCGAATCGGACACCTCGATCGACTTCGTTCGAGCGGACGCCATCCTCGGAGCGAAGGGCGTCTCCGCGGCGTCGGCGGGGACCGGGTCCGGCACCCCCATACCTGGCCACGTGCCCGCCTGCATCCTGTACACCTCGGGCACGACGGGCTTGTCGAAGGGGGTCATCGTGCCCTTTGCTCAGCTGAAGGAAGCGGCGTTCGGGGTGTTCCCGCCGACCGTCCTCAGCCACGAGGACGCCATTTACCTCCCGTTTCCGCCGTCCCACATCACCTACCGCGCCAATCTGATCTCCGCAGCGCGGGTGCGTGGGCGGGCCGTGCTCCGCGAGCGGTTCTCCACCGATGCCTTCTGGGCGGACATCGAGAAGTACCAGTGCACCGCCACGCTGTTGCTCGGTGCGATGGCGAACTTCATTCAAAAACAAGACTTCCAACCGGAGTCGACGCCGTTGCGACGGGTTCAGATGATCCCGGTGATCCCGGAGGTCGAGGACTTCAAGAAACGGCATGACGTTCTCGTGACCACGCAATGGGGCATGACCGAAGTGTGTGCACCGATCGTCGCAGTCGACTACGACGTCAGCATTCCGCAGAGCTGCGGTCGCTTGCGAGACGGGTTCGAAGCCAGGATCGTCGACGAGTTCGATCGCGAGGTGGAAGACGGGGAGGCCGGCGAGCTCGTCCTGCGATCCGTCGAGCCATGGCATTTCGCGTCGGGGTACTGGGGAAACCCGGAGGCGACTACCGCCTCGTGGCGCAACCTGTGGTTCCACACCGGAGACCAGTTCCGTCGCGACGCGCAGGGCAACTACTACCTGCTGGACCGTCTCAAGGACTCGTTGCGGCGCCGCGGCGAGAACATCTCCTCGGTCGAGGTCGAGGCGGCCGTCCTGGAGCATCCCGACGTGCTGGAATGCGCGGTGGTGGGCGTGGACTCGGAGTGGGGTGAGCAGGAGGTGATGGCCTTCGTCGTCCCCAAACAGTCGCGGCATCTCGATGAGTCCGATCTGGACACCTTCGTCGCCAGCAGACTGGCCGAGTTCATGCGGCCGCGATACATCGAGGTGGTCGACGCGCTGCCCAAGACGCCGACCGAGAAGATCCGCAAGGCCGATCTCCGTGAGCGTGGACGAGGAGCCAACACCTGGGCACGACCGGAACGCGTCCGGTCGGCTCCCACCCGGACGTGATGGCGCCCCGTCCTGATTGAGCTCGTCCCGTCCTGCGTCATCGGGACCACACCGCCTCGATAAATGCGCACACCCTCCGTAACTCTTATGCACCACCACGATTCGAGGAAACCTCGTGAACACAGCTGTCATAGTCGACGTCGTACGTACTCCTTCCGCGAAAGGGAAGCACGGTGGAGCACTCTCTGCCGTACACCCGGCTACTCTGCTCGCCGACCTTCTGAAGACCCTCGTTGAGAGACACGACCTCGATCCGGCACTTGTCGACGACGTCGTCACGGGCTGCGTCACGCAGTCCGGAGAACAGGCCCTCAACATCGGCCGAACCGCCGTGCTGGCTGCAGGATTCCCCGTCTCCGTTCCTGCGACGACGATTGATCGTCAGTGTGGATCCAGTCAGCAGGCGGCTGCGTTCGCCGCACAGGGAGTGATCGCGGGAGCCTATGACGTCGTGATCGCGTGCGGGACCGAATCGATGAGCCGCGCACCCATGTTCTCCAACACTGCCGGCAAGGATCCGTCGGCCGGACCGCTCTCGTCTCGGTACCCCGAGGGACTCGTGCCGCAGGGCATCGGGGCCGAACTTATCGCCGCACGGTGGAAATTCGACCGCGCGCAGTTGGACGCCTACGCGGCTCGCTCGCATCGCCTGGCGGCTACGGTCGCGGCCGACCAACAGACGGATCAGATCATCGGTGTCGAGACCACCGACGCCACAGGGRCACCGGTCGTGGTCAACCGCGATGAGACTGTTCGACCCGGGACAACTCCCGAGTCCCTGTCGGCTTTGAAGCCGGTGTTCGAGACTGCCGAGCTGTCTGCCCGCTTTCCCGAGATCACCTGGTCGATCACGGCGGGCAACTCGTCACCGCTCACGGACGGTGCCTCGGCCGCACTCATCCTGAGCGAGGACAAGGCGGCCGCACTCGGTCTCACTCCCCGTGCCCGGTTCCACAGTTCTGCCGTCGTGGGAAGCGATCCCTTCCTGATGCTGACCGGTCCCATTCCGGCCACCGAGAAGGTTCTCGACCGCACTGGACTGAAACTGAGCGACATCGACACCTACGAGGTAAACGAGGCGTTCGCATCAGTTCCGCTGTTGTGGCAGAGCCACTTCGACACCGATCCGGACCGACTCAACCCTGCCGGCGGAGCGATCGCTCTCGGACATCCGCTCGGCGCCTCCGGTGGACGCCTCCTGGGATCGATGCTGGCCTACCTCGAAGCCACCGGTGGCCGCTACGGACTACAGACAATGTGCGAGGGCGGCGGCATGGCGAATGCGACGATCATCGAACGGCTTTGATTCACAACAATAGACAGGAGATTTCATCATGAGATTGGACGGAACGGTTGTACTCGTCACAGGCGGAGCCTCAGGCCTGGGACTTGCCACCACAGAGGGATTGATCGAAGCCGGCGCACATGTCGGCGTCCTGGACCTCCCCTCGTCCCCCGGCCCCGAGGTCCAAGAACGACACAAGGGGGCACTGACGTTCGTGCCCGGCGATGTCACCTCCACCGACGACGTCACTCGCGCGCTGGACGTATTGTCGGAACGGGGAAACCTGCGGGTTGTGGTCAATTGTGCAGGGATCGGACCGCCCGGAAAGGTTCTGGGCAAAACCGGTCCGCTCCCCCTGGACGACTTCGAACGCATCGTCAGAATCAACTTGTCCGGCACATTTAATGTCATCAGGCTTGCCGCGGCAAGAATCTCGAAGACCGATAGCGTCGACGGCGAGCGCGGAGTCATCGTCAATACTTCTTCCGTCGCAGCTTTCGACGGTCAGATCGGCCAGCCCGCATACGCCGCGGCAAAAGGTGGGATCGTGTCCATGGCTCTACCGATCGCACGGGAGCTCGCACGGCATCAGATCCGTGTCGCGACAATAGCTCCCGGTACGTTCGACACGCCGTTGCTGAAGACCTTGGCGGAGGACATCAGACAGTCACTCGGCGCACAGGTTCCACACCCGTCTCGTCTCGGCGACCCCGCCGAGTTCGGCGCGCTGGTGCGCCACATCGTCGAGAATCCGATGCTGAACGGCGAGGTGATTCGACTGGATGGTGCCATTCGGATGGCAGCACGGTAAGGACGATATCGGGTACGGAGCGCAGGTCCAATGCGCTGGGAAGGCAACGATGAAGTTAAACGACGACCAATTGGTCGATCTCTGGGACAAGCAAGCACTGAACGACAACTTGATGCTCTACGTGCGAGGTGCAGACCGCCACGATCGCGAACTCATGCGATCCACGTATTGGCCGGACTCATTCGACGATCACGGGGGTTACGTCGGCGACGGCCAAGGGTGGGCAGATGCCGCCATGACCTGGCACGACAAGATCCACAGCTGCAATCACCACGTCAGCAATGTGCTGTGTGAAGTCGACGGCCCACGGGCCAAACGCGAAAGCATGTTCATCTGTGTGGTGCAGTTCAAGGATCCCGAAGTAACCATGTTTCAGGCGGGCCGCTACCGGGACCTGTGCGAGAAGCGAGACGGCGTCTGGAAGATTCTTCGGCGCACCTGCGTCTGGGACTGGATCGACGTCAGAGAGATCAACTCCGATTGGGATATCGTCAACGTTCCACGCGTATCCCACTGGGGAGCGTTCGCCCCCGATGATCCGATTTACAGAGATTGGTTCGACAGCCCCCCGACCGAATTCCCGCGTTAGGCTGATCGAGGCGCTAAATTGGGCCAAGAAGTTAGATACCCGGCGCCACTGGTTTGACGGCAATGATCTGATGGTGGCTGCGTAGCGGACGACAAATTCGTCCCACAACCGCAGTACCTTGCTTGTACGCCATCGAAGGTGCTCCGCCCGACGTGGATGTGGTGAGACACCCCGTCACTCTCCCCGACCTCGAGCGGGCTGGCCTTCGGTTGTTCGAATTCGCCGTGGGACTTCCTCTTCTCAGGAGACGGATGCCGCGCGCAGTCACTGTGACCACGACTGGGCCGGCGATGAGACGGTTTTGGACGGAGACTTTCTGATACCTGCTGCACGCGACTTCGGGTCACATGAGATCGCTTCAGCGTCACCGGCCAGTCGCGGTAAGGTACGACCTATGACGTCATCGTCGCGCACGGTCGGACGACCACGGGTACCTGATCTCGGTGATCGGGTGCTCGACGCCGCCAGAACGGTATACGGCGATCGCGGATGGAGCGGATTCRCCGTCGACGAGGTCGCACGAAGGGCAGGTGTCGGCAAAGGTTCGCTCTACCTACGCTGGCCCAACAAGGCCGCACTACTTGTCGACGCTGTCCGCTCAGCCGCGCCCTCAGTCGGAAACATCAATCTCGGCAACCTCGAGCTGGACCTTCATGAGTTCGCCCGACAATGGATGGCGTTCGCCCAGAGCATCGAAGGCACGATGGTCAGCCGACTGATATTGGACAGGCAGTCCAACGAAGAGTTGGCTGCGGTCATCGGCGAGCTCGACTATCCGGATTACGTCCGGTCGACCCGAGCCCTCGTCCGACGTGCAGTGCAGCGAGGTGAGATCGACCCCGATATCAAGCCCACCCTCGTGGCCGATCTCATCGCCGGCGCCATCACCACCCACGTCCGGAGCACGCCACCGGGGCTCGCCGAGATCGCCCATACAGAGAGCTACCTGACGCAACTCGTAGCCACGGTGCTGCGCGGCGTGGGCTATCGAAGTCTTCCTACGCAAGACTCCCCTGGTGACCTCGACAGCTGACGGCATCGGTCTACTATCAGTGCCGTCCTGTCGCGGAGATCGTGCGCCGGGCCGTTGAGATTCCGTCCCGGAAACGCCGGCGACCGGCCGGTCCTTCATCATGATGAAATCCTGCGGTCGTGGTTCGCTCAGAATTAACGGGCGCCATCACGTCCGGGTGGGAGCCGACCGGACGCGTTCCGGTCGTGCCCAGGTGTTGGCTCCTCGTCCACGCTCACGGAGATCGGCCTTGCGGATCTTCTCGGTCGGCGTCTTGGGCAGCGCGTCGACCACCTCGATGTATCGCGGCCGCATGAACTCGGCCAGTCTGCTGGCGACGAAGGTGTCCAGATCGGACTCATCGAGATGCCGCGACTGTTTGGGGA
>NZ_JBFUHV010000271.1:0-8353 GCF_056402215.1 Rhodococcus sp. P4_B6
GGTACCGACCAGAATCGTCGGCGGACGGCCGAGTCGGGGCAGCAGCGAGGTGATGGCGCCGGCCTCGTAGGCGCCGCGGGCGCCGCCACCCGAGACGACGAGTCCCACGCGCTCGGCCACCCGCTGACAGTAGCGAGCCGCTCTGGCCTGTGGGAGCGTTTGACTGGTTTCGGGCTGTCGCGGTGACGGCGCCCGTCGGTGGCGAGGACATCGGCCCGGATCAGTCGACCCGGTTGATCCAGGCGACACTTGGCCCGCGGTCGAGCCGCCGGCAGCCCGAGGTAGTGCCGGGTGATCGTGGCGTGCTCCCGCGAGGATCCCTGCCGTAGTTGTCGCCAGGCGACGATGACATGCCCGGTGGTGACCTGCGAGTGCGGCAGTGGTTTCCTCGTCGATCATCGTTGTTGCTCTATCTACCGCTCTCTAGTCCTTGTCCGCGCGGGTTCGCACAGGGCACGACGGGGCCCATGTTCCCTATTCCGGCGGACGGTCGGGAAACGCGGAAAGATTGACGTCGAGAAGGACATTCAGCCATACCAGGGCATCGACCAGGGTCTCTGCTCGGACGAGTGGAGAGGGTTCGCTTTGGGCGGCGTCGAGTTGCACCCGGGCCCCGACGCGGTCGCCGGCGAGCAGCGCCATGACCGACCGCAGGATTCGGCTCGCCGATGCGGGCACCTCGTCCAGACCGAGGTGCCGCCCGCGGGTGGTGTGGACCTCGAGGACGAATGCCTCACCGTTCTCCGGGTATCCCAGACGCGCCGTGATCACGTCCGCGATCGCGGTGACGAGCCAGGTGAGCACACCGCCGTAGAGGGACCGGCGCGCCCTCTCCGGTCCCGGTGCACGCACGAGCGGGGACAGCTCGGCGGACAGGGCGCCCATCTCTCGGTTCCCGAGGAGTTCCACCAGGTGCCCCGCAAGCCTCGCCTCGTGCGCGAAGTCGTCGACGTTCGACCCCATCGACATCGAATACCCGCCGCCGCTGCCGGCACACACGTGTCGTACACCCTGGTCACGCCTGTAAAACGTGGATCGGTTCACAGGTTCCAGAGTCGGAGCAGCGTTGCCCGCAGGCGGGCGGAGACAATGCGGTGGTCGGTGCGGAGCCCGGGGCCCGGGTGCCCGAGGTCGATCCGTGGCGTCGCGGGTACGGCACCGCTTTGCGGGGTGCGGGGTGCGGGGTGCGGGGTGTGGGGTCGGTGTCGATTGCCGGCGGGTGGATCGACTGGTTGTCGGCGGTGCGCCCCGCGGTCGTGATCAGGTCCTTCCGGCGTGGGTTGGAAGGGACTGCAATAGACGTGACCTTTTGTTTCAGATGAAACCGTATCGAATGAATCGATGGCGGTAATGTGGCCTCATGACCGCCCGTGTTCCTCGCAGAACCACCGCCTCGCGGGCGACCGGCCGCGCCGGGGATGCATCGCCGTTCGCTCTCGGCTTGCTGCTGCGCCGGGCGCACTGGCACGCGGCCGCGGTGATGGCGGAGGCGCTGCGGCCGCTCGGCATCGAGTTGCGGCATTTCGCGGTGCTGATCGTGCTGGTCGACCGGGGGGCCACGGTGCAGGGGGACCTGGTGGCGGCGACGGGGTCGGACAAGGCGGGGACCGGGCGAATCGTGGACGACCTGGAGCGTCGGGGGCTGGCGGTGCGCAAGTCCGTGCCGGGGGACCGGCGGGCGCGGGCGGTGGAGATCACGCCTGCGGGTCTCGAGCTTTTCGATGCGGCGCATGTGGCGGCGGAGCCGCTGGCTGAGCGTCTGGTTGCCGTCTTGGGGCCCGGCGAGCCCGAGCAGCTGAGGGATCTGCTCACCCGGTTCCTGTCCGCCGACGGTCAGGGGTAGGCGCGCCCGCGTATTCCGGTTGCCTGCCGGTGGGCGCGCGTGATCTGACGGGGTTGTCGTGGCGAATCCGGACTCGAGGCCTGCGGCCATCGGTGCTCCGCGCCGGCGCCCCTCGGCGGACCCCGCTGGCCGGCGGGACATGGTTCCGGTGGCGGATTCGGTCGACGACGGCGACGTTCGTGGTCGGCGCCCGTGCGGGTCTCCCTCCTTGCGATGCGTCGGGGCTCGAATGTCACACCAATTAGTATTGAATGAGATCATATTGAATGAGATCATATTGAATGATACCGTATCGAACGTAACGAAAATCGGTAAGTCGAGCAGATGGGGAAGTGGGAGGTCGTGGACACCTATCACGCGGTCACGAGCCGACGGGCGGTGCGCGGATTCACCGACCGGCAGGTCCCACGGGAGGTGCTCGAGCGTGTGCTGTCGGCCGCGGCGTGGTCCCCGTCCGGATCGAACATTCAGCCGTGGCACGCCTACGTGCTGACCGGTGCGCCGCTGGCCGAGCTCAAGAAGCGCGCCGGCGAGCGTGTGGCGGCGGGTGAGCCCTGGGACGAACGGGAGTACGAGATGTACCCGCCCGTGCTGAAGTCCCCGTATCACGAGCGCCGATCCGCCTTCGGTGAGCAGCGCTACGGCGCACTGGGTATTACGCGCGAGGACTGGGAGGCGCGCCAGAGGGCCGCTGCCGCGAACTGGGACTGTTTCGGCGCGCCCGCCGCCCTGTTCTGCTACCTCGACCGCGAGATGGGTCCGGCTCAATGGGCCGACGTCGGCATGTATCTGCAGACGGTCATGCTGCTGCTCCGCGCCGAAGGCCTGCACAGTTGCGCCCAGATGGCCTGGTCGGTGTTTCGCCGGACCATCGCGGAGGTGCTGTCACCCCCGGACGGGCTCATCCTCTTCTGCGGCATGTCGATCGGGTTCGAGGACACCGCGGTGGGGTATGCCCGTACGGGTCGGGCGCCGCTGGACGAGACGGTCACGTTCGTCGATGACTACCAACAATCGCCCGCTGCTAGTCGGTCGGCGGGGGAGTCGTCGCAGGACACCGGGCGGCCAAGCCTGTCCGGTCCTCGCCCGCCGCTCGCATGACAGCCGTCCCCGGATCCCCGGGGGCCCGCTGACCGTACGAATAACCAGTTCAACCCACGACAAGAAAGTAGGGCATCTCATGAAGTGCGCAGTCATCGGCGGTACCGGGCTGATCGGGTCGCAGGTCGTGCAGAATCTGAATGCCGCCGGGCACCAGGCGGTACCGCACTCGCAGTCCACCGGCGTCGACGTCATCAGCGGCCGGGGACTGGACGAGGCGGTGGCCGGGGTCGACGTCGTCGTCAACCTGACCAATTCCCCGACCTTCGACGACGCCTCCCCGGCCTTCTTCCGGGCCTCGATGGACAACCTCCTGGCCGCGGCCCAGAGGGGCGGCGTCGGCCACTTCGTCATCCTCTCGATCGTCGGCGCGGACCAGGTTCCGGAGCTGGACTACTACCGGGCGAAGGTGCTGCAGGAGGACATTCTCGCGGCCGGGCCGATCCCGTACTCGATCGTCCGGGCGACGCAGTTCATGGAGTTCGTCGACGCCGTCCTGTCCTGGACCGCGGACGGCGACACGGTCCGGTTGCCCGCCACCCCGATCCAGCCGATCGCCTCCAAGGACGTGGCCAGTGCGGTGGCGGAGGTCGCCGCGGGCGCCCCGCTCAGGGGCATTCGCAACATCGCCGGCCCCGAGGTCTTCTCCCTGGACGAGCTGGGCCGGATCGCCCTGTCCCGCAAGGGCGACAACCGTACCGTCGTTACCGACCCCACCGCCGGCATGTTCGCCGTCGTCAAGGGCGACGTCCTGACCGACACGCACGCTCACCTCGCCCCCACCCGCTACGCCGACTGGCTCTCCTGAGGCGCCGGCGCCTTCCCCTGACGTGTGGACCGAGACTGCCGCGAGCCGAGGCCTGACCGACCCCGGGGGATGGCAACACGCGGGGGACGGCCGGGGTTGCCTCTGCGGCCACCGCATGTTGCTGTGCAAGGAACTTTGGTAATCATTTGTACTGTTCGGTTTTCGGTGCCGGTTGTGCATGATATCGGCGAGTAAGGAGCGCGTCGGTCATCGTGCCGATCGAGAACAATGCTGCGCCCGCGGGGTTTGAGTAACCCGCCACGAATCCCTGAACGATCTACACCTACTGGAGGTAACCCCTTTGCGCGTCCTCGTCACCGGAGCGAACCGAGGAATCGGCGCCGCGATCGCCGGCCACCTCGTCACCGAGGGGCACACCGTGTGGGGCACGCACCGTGGCTCCGCCGTGCCGGACGGTGTCCGCGGCGTCGAATGCGATGTGACCGATGATGACTCGGTCGACCGCGCGTTCACCCATGTCGAGACCGCAGACGGTCCCGTCGAAGGCGTTGTCGCCAACGCCGGTATCACCGACGATGCCCTCGTGATGCGCATGAGCAGCGAACAATTCACCCGAGTGGTGGACACCAACCTGACCGGCGTCTTCCGGGTCACCAAACGCGCGACCCGCAACATGCTCAAACACCGCGTCGGCCGCATCGTGGTCATCGGCTCGGCCAGCGGCCTTTCGGGGATGCCCGGCCAGGTGAACTACACCGCAGCGAAGGCCGGCGTCGTCGGGATCACCCGGTCGTTGGCCCGCGAACTCGGCTCACGTGGCATCACGGCCAACGTGATTGCACCCGGCTTCACCGAAACCGACATGGCCGCGGCCGTCAGCGACACGGTCGTCGAGACCGCGCTCTCCCACATTCCGATGGGACGGTTCGGCAAGCCGGAGGAGGTTGCCGCCACCGCGGCGTTCCTGCTGAGCCCGGGCGCGGCCTACATCACCGGCACGGTCATCAACGTGGACGGCGGAATTGGGATGGGGCACTGAATTTCGCCTCTGAACTGCACGGACGGAACGTCCCCGAGAAGTGCCCCAGCCTGCTGTGTACGAGACTCGGTACGGCGGCCAGGGGTGGGTAGGCCGCTCAATGCCGCCACCGCAACTACCGTGACGGGTCGGACTTTCGGTCGGGCCCCGGCACGATGCCGGCGTCGCAGCATGCGCGGATGCCGGCAATCCTGCGTCCACCCTGCTTCAGGTGCGTGGTCGAGGACACGAGGTCGAGGCGATCTGCATGCAGTGCATTGCCTTTCGGATATCCGGGCGCTGTGTCGAGGGTGGCCAGTCGGAACCGTGCTATCGCGTCGTGGCTGCCGTGCGTGTCGGCGAAGGGGGTTCTGTGTCGTCCGCATCGTTGTCGTCACCAGTTCTCGAGACTGCCCCTCACCCGTTCGTCTGCTGGGGGAGGTGGCAGCACCTCGCGGGTGTGGCGTGAGTGGGCGCGGTGCCGCGATGTGGAGGCGTCGGTGTTCTTTGCTCCGGATTCCGAACGTGTCGGTGCTCGGGTCCGCCGCGAGGCCGCGGCCCAGTCACGGGGTGTGGTGTCACGACATCGGGAAGGCGATGTTGTCGCGGCCTTGAACGGGGTGTCCTGGACGCACCTCGCAGAGAGGGAGCACCGGAGGTGATGCTCGAGGCGTTCGGCGAATCCGACCCACCCTCGTTGAGCGGGCAGCGTTCGTCGCGGCAGGGCTGAGCGTCAGCGCCGTCGAGCATCGCGAGCTCGCCCGGGCGAGGTGAGGGCGCCGCAGGTTCCGCACCCTGATCGGCGGTACGACGACCACGGTCCATGCGGAGAGCGCGACACGCTGTGCGTACGGCGTCCTGATCCCTGCGAATAGCCAACGGGGTCAACCTGGCTCGGGATTGGTGCCCCGTTGCTTGTCGAAGGCTCCGGGCTCGAGTCACAGGCCGCGCAGCGGCCCGGCAATCACCGGCCATGAGTCCTTGAGGTCGTCCTGCCAGTAGCCCCACGGGGTGGGTGCCTGAGTTGCGAAGGTGGAAGGTCGCCGGGATACCCAGCTCGTTCAATCGGCTCTGCAGATTATGGGTGCAGTGGCAGTGTCCGGGGGAGATAGACGAGATCGTTCTTCCCTGCGAGAGCAATTCGTGGACGGCGGCGTGGCGTTCCCGGGTTCGGGTGGCCAGGCGACCGTCAGCCAGGCCACTTTCGGTCGGGTCGGTAGTCGCGGAGGAGGGGTTGTCGATCCCGTCGTTGGTACTCGTGGTCTCGGTGGGTGGGCGCAGGTCGACGCGGTGGCGGATCACCGTATTCTCCACCGCGCCGACGAGGCCCGGCCACAGGTGCCAGCGGTCGGCGACCTGGATCGCGTCCGGGGAACCGGAGCCGCCTGCTGGCACCTGTGGCACAACCTGGCGGGCTGAAGTGGCACAACCTGGCCGAGATGATGGGACGAGCGTGAATGCTTTTGAGATGCTGCGCGACTTACAGACAGTGAATTTTGAACCTTCTGTATTGGCTACGTCACTGTTTGACTGGAATTCACTCCACCTCACACGCGAGGTATTTCATATGGCTCTCGCCCCGAAAGGATTTCCCGTGCCGACACCACCATTGCGTTCGACGCGAGCGGCACTTGGCGCCGCGTCACACGGTCGCCGACTCCACGTCGGGATGCCGCACATGACATCGATGTACATTACGTCAGATCATGTAACTCGGACCCACCCGGGCGTTCTGTCCGGCTGCTTGGTGTCGCCCGCCGATTGTCGTCGTGGGGAGGTGCGGCGATGAAAGCCCCCGCGCCGGCCCTCGAAGCCACAGCCACTGCGGCTCCGATGGTCGAGTTGCGCGGTATCGACAAGTACTTCGGTGCGGTTCATGTGCTCAAGTCGATCGATCTCGAGATCCCCCGGGGTCAGGTCGTCGTTGTCCTGGGACCGTCGGGGTCGGGTAAGTCAACGTTGTGTCGCACGATCAACCGCCTCGAGTCGGTGACTTCCGGGTCGGTCAGTATCGATGGGCAACCCTTGCCCGTCGAAGGCCGGGAGCTGTCTGCGCTGCGTGCCGATGTCGGAATGGTGTTCCAGCAGTTTAATCTGTTCCCCCACATGACGTGTCAGGACAACGTTGCCCTGGCCCCCCGCAAGGTCCGCGGAGAGAACAAACATCTCGCCGCGCAGAAAGCGCTGGAATTGCTCGAGCGGGTCGGGATCGCAGATCAAGCGCATAAGTATCCGTTGCAGCTGTCGGGCGGCCAGCAGCAGCGGGTCGCGATCGCGCGTGCATTGGCGATGAAACCGAAGGTCATGCTCTTCGACGAACCCACTTCGGCCCTGGATCCGGAAATGGTCAACGAAGTACTCGATGTCATGAGTGCACTGGCCAGGGATGGAATGACGATGCTCGTCGTGACGCACGAGATGGGGTTTGCGCGGCAGGCAGCGGACCGGGTGATCTTCATGGCTGACGGCTCCGTCGTGGAGGACACCACACCGGCGGCTTTCTTCGCCAACCCGGCCACCGACCGCGCCCGCAACTTCCTCGCTCGGGTTCTTCAGCATTGAAAGGTGGGGTCCGCATGATGAAGAAAGTAGTCGTCTGCCTGTTGGCGGGGCTCGTCGTTGTGTTGTCTGCAGGTTGCGGCAGCGCGGCCTCCGGCCCGGGTGAGGGTGGGCATTTGACGATCGGTATCACCTTCGATCGCCCGGGGATGAGTCTGCGTAATGTCGACGGCTCGTTCTCCGGCTTCGACGTCGATGTCGCCCGGTATGTCGCCAATTACATGGGCGTACCGCCCGGCAACATCGAGTGGAAGGAAACACCGCCCTTCCAACGGGAAGTGATGCTGCAAAACCGTCAGGTCGACATGGTCGTCGCGGCCTATTCGATCACAGACGCCCGAAAGGAGAAGGTGTCCTTCGCCGGACCGTACTTCGTGGCCGGGCAGAGGTTGCTGGTCGCTTCGGGTGACAATTCTGTCAATGGGCCCAACGATCTCAACGGCAAGCGCTTGTGCGCACCGACCGGTAGTGCGCCGGCGCAGAACATCAAGAAGAACTACGCTCAAAACACACAGCTGCAGGAGTACGACACGAATGTCGCCTGCATCGAGGCACTACGCAACAACGCAGTCGATGCCGTCACCTCCGACGATGCAATCCTCGCCGGATTCGCGGCGGGCGATCCCCAACGTTTGCGACTTGCGGGCCCGGCGTTCACCACCGAGAAGTACGGCATCGGGCTGAATCGCCACAACGACGAACTGCGCAGCAGGGTCAACGATGCGATCGAACACTTCGTCGCCGATGGGTCCTGGCAGCGGGCGTTCGATGAGAACTTGGGGGTGTCGGGGTACCGGCCGCTGCCGGTGCAGCCCGTGGACCGCTACACCACGGCCGCCGACACGTCGACTAGCCTGGATTTTTCGTGCGGGAGCGCGGACCGGGGTGTGCAGATAAGCGAAAGTGCCTGTCCTGCACGGCATAATGGGACTTCTCTAGGGTTCCATAATGCTGACGGGAAGGCACTTCGCAGGTGAAGAGTATCGCAGCGGGTTCACGGGTGAAAGTCTCCGCCGACGGACGGGGCGTGGTGTCGCATGCCGGGGTGGGGATGCTGCGGGAG
>NZ_JBFUHV010000272.1:0-8290 GCF_056402215.1 Rhodococcus sp. P4_B6
GTAAGTACGTGTTCGACTTCGACCGTGGCGATGTTCTCTCCGCCGGAGATCACGATGTCTTTTGCGCGGTCCCGGATTTCCACCGATCCGTCGGGGTGTATGACGCCGAGGTCGCCGGTCTTGAACCATTCGCCGATCCGGGCGGCCTCGGTCGCTGCGTCGTCGTTGTAGTAGCCCAGCATGACGGTGTTCCCTCGGACAGCGATCTCCCCGAGAGTTGTGCCGTCAGCGGTGACGTCGGCGATCGGGGCGTCGTCTTTCTTGCCGACGGTGTCCAGGACCCTGATTCCTGTGCCGACCATGTTGGAGTTGCCCTGCACGGCCATTGCTTTGGAGAGATCGGTATGGCTGAGGGTGTTCCATTCGGGGCGTGGTTCGTTCACCACAGCAGGTCCGAAGGTTTCGGTCAGACCGTAGAGGTGGGTGGTGTGGATGCCGAGTGCGGTCAATTCGGACAACAGTGTGGGGGACGGCGGCGCTCCCCCGGTTCCCACCTCGACGATTCTGCCGAGAGGCCCGTTGTCTGCCTCACGATGTTGTGTGAGGTTGGTGAGGACGGTGGGAGCGGCGTTGAAGTGGGTGATGCCCCCGCTGCGCAGATGGGCCCATACTGTGTCGGGGTCGGGGCGATCGAGACAGACCTGTGTTCCTGCCGCGGCGGTGATTGCCCAGGGAAAACACCAGCCATTGCAGTGGAACATCGGCAGGGTCCACAGGTAGACGGTGTCGAGGCCGAGTTTGGCGTGGTGGGTCATGGCAAGCGCCTGCAGGTAGGCGCCGCGGTGGTGGTACATGACGCCCTTGGGCCGGCCGGTCGTGCCGCTGGTGTAGTTCAGCGAGATGAGGCTGCGTTCGTCCTCGACCGTGCGCGCGTGTTCGGGTCCGTCCGCGTCCAGGACCTGTTCGGCAGCGAGGGTCCGGATGCCGAAGGATTCTGCGGCGGCGCTGAATTCGTTATCGACCAGGACGAGTGATGCGCCGGAGTGTTGGACGATGTACTTCAGTTCCGGTGCGGCCAGGCGGTGGTTGAGGGTGACGAGCACGCCGCCGGCCAAGGGAACGGCGAAGTGCGCGAGCAGCATCAGCGGGGTGTTCGAGGCCAGGACGGCGACGCGGTCGCCCGGTTTGACTCCGTGGCCTGCGAGTGTGCCGGCCATGCGGCGGGCGGTGACCCCGAACTCGCCGTACGACCACGACTGGGAGTGGTAGGTCATGGCGGTGCGATCGGCGTGGATGGCCTCCGCGCGTTCGAGAAAGTTCAGGGGTGTCAGGACCTGATCGCCGAGATGAGCGGTCACAGCACGCTTCTTTCAGAGTCGGTGACATCGGGGATGTCGAGTACATGGCCCATGCGGTCGCGTTTGGTACGGAGGTAACGGACATTGTCGGTGGTCGCGTTGGTCGAGAGCCCGACGCGGGCAAGGACCTCGAGCCCGTCGGTGGTCAATGCCGCACATTTGGCCGGATTGTTGGTCAACAGGCGCACTCTGCCTACTCCGAGTTCCCTGAGGACGTGGGCTCCGACCGCGTACGAGCGGGCGTCGGCGGCGAGGCCTTGGGCGAGGTTGGCGTCCACGGTGTCCATCCCGCGGTCTTGCAGCGCGTAGGCGTGGATCTTGTGCGCCAAACCGATGCCACGGCCTTCGTGCCCCCGCAAGTAGATCACCGCGCCGCATTGCTCCTGACTGACCGCCATCAGTGCCTGCTCGAGTTGGCTGCCGCAGTCACACCGGGTCGAGGCGAGAATGTCCCCAGTCAGGCATTCGCTGTGCAGGCGCACGAGGGCACCGGATTCACTCTCGGCGGCCGCGGCCACGTCTCCCATCACCAACGCCAGATGCTCGACTCCGTCATCGCTCGACCGGTACGCGATTGCCTGGAACTCTCCGAAGGCGGTGGGCATGCGCGAGGTCGAGAGTCTTTCCACGGGTCCTGCTTCCGGATGCAGGGATTGCGCGAGGTCGGCGATGGTGACCACGGGCAGCCCATGGCTGTCCGCGAATCGGCGCAGATCCGGCCCCCGCCGCATCGAGCCGTCCTCCGCGACGATTTCCCCGATCACCCCGACCGGAGCACGGTCGGCGAGGGTGAGTAAGTCGATTGCGGCTTCGGTGTGCCCAGGCCGCTCCAGGACACCTCCCGGGCGCGAGCGAAGCGGGAAGACATGTCCGGGGCGACGGAAGTCACCGGGGACACTGGTCGAGCGGGCGAGGGCGCGCACGGTCATCGCGCGGTCGCTGGCGGACACCCCGGTCCCGGCGCCGATGTGGTCGACGGTGACAGTGAAGGCGGTCTGGTGGGTGTCCGTGTTCACCGGCACCATCGGCGCCAACTCGAGCTGATCGGCTCGTTCGGTGGTCATCGGAACGCAGAGGATGCCGGTGGTATGGCGGACCATGAAAGCTATCTGCTCGGCGCTGACGGTGTCGGCACCGGCCACGAGGTCGCCCTCGTTCTCGCGATCTTCGCCATCGAGCACGACGACCATGCCGCCGGCCCGCAGCGCCGTGACGGCCCGGTTGACCGCGTGATCGCCTGCCCGATCCGGGGTCACCGGTGCTCCTGGCCGAGCAACATGTGTGTACCGAAATCGCGGCGGAAGTAAGTGAGCGGCGATCCGTCGTGGGCGACCGCCTCACGAACCTCGCCCAACACGACGATGTGGTCTCCACCCTCGACGAAGGAGGACGCGTCACAGACCACCCAGCCCGGTGCCCCGGTCAAACGGGGAACACCACCGACCCGAGTCCACGGTGTGTCGGCGAATTTGTCGGTCCCCTTGCGGGCGAAGGCCGTCGCTGCCGCCGACTGGGCGCTACCGAGGATATTGACGCCGAACCGTCTGCCGCGCTGAATGATCCCGAGGAGCTCGGAAGTGCGATCGAGCGAAACCAGGACCATGGGAGGTGCCATCGACAAGGATGCGAAGGCACTAACCGTCGTCCCGTGCGGTCGATCACCGTCCATCGCCGTCACCACCGAGACCGGGGTGCAGACCGCAGCCATCACCTCCTTCAGTGATGCTGCAATGTCCTCGTGTGGTGTTGTCGAGCATGTCGTCATGTTCTTCCTCCTCGCTACGTCAGCGGATGTGGTTGACGAGTCGAGTGACGCCGGGGATGTCGATGGTCAGCACTTCCCCGGGCTGTAGGTATCTGGGCGGATCCTGCCGGTAACCGATCCCGGCCGGCGTGCCGGTGGCGATGATGTCTCCGGGGGTCAGCGTCGTCCACGTGCTGACATATTCGATGACCGAGGGAACATCGAACACCAGATCCGCGAGAACCCCGGCCTGTACCCGGTTGTCGCCGAGGTAGGTGTGTACTTCCAGGGCGTTCGGGTCGGCGATCTCGTCCGCCGTGACCAGCCACGGGCCGACCGACCCGGATCGGTCGAAGTTCTTTCCCGCTGTGGCCTGCGTTCCGTGGAGTTGGAATTCCCGGACACTGTTGTCGGCGAAGGCGGTGTAGCCCCAGACGTGGTGCGCCGCATCTCGGGCCCGAATGTTCCGGCCGCCGCGGCCGATGACGATCGCGATCTCCCCCTCCCAGTCCAAACTGTCGGACGCCGGCGTTCGTTCGACCGGCTCCATGTGCCCGACGAGCGACGAGGGGAAACGGACGAAGAACGTGGGATGTTGCGGCGGTTCCTTATCCATCTCGACGGCGTGGTTGTGGTAGTTGAAACCGACGCAGAGGATCCGCCGCGGATCGGTGACCGGCGGTAGCCAACGGGTGATCCGGTCGAGATCGATCACCGGGCATCGGTGGAGATCCTGATCCGTCAGAGCAGCGAATTTGTCGATGTCGACGTCAGCGGTCACCACACCGGTGAGCCCGGTCACGTCCCGCGGTCGGCCGTCTGCGTCGAGGACGACGGTCCGTGGATCACCGTCCTGTTCGACCGTTGCCAATCGCATCAGAAAGCCTTTTCTTCGGTGAGGATGGTCGAGGCCTGACCGAGGAGGGTCTCGATCCGGTCGATGCCCGTCGATGTGGGCGTAATTAGCGGGGACCGCACGTGCGGTGAGGCGATCCGTCCCTGCTGGTGCAGGACCCACTTGGCCGGTGCCGGATTGGTCTCCACGAACAGCAGGTCCACCAGCGGGTGCAGCGCGTAGTGAAGTGCGCGGGCACCGTCGTGATCACCGGATGTCCACAGTTCGTACATCCGCGCGACCGTGTGGGGGGCGATGTTGCTGACGGCGCTGACGAATCCGACACCGCCGAGTGCAAGCAGGGGAAGGCAGAGCAGTTCGATGCCGGACCACACCGAGATATTCTCTCCGGCTTCGTGAATCACCCGGGAGAAGTGTTCGAATTCCTTCGTTGTTTCCTTGATACCGACGATGTTGTCGAAGTCCCGGTAGAGGCGGGCGACCGTGGAGGGGTCCAGTTCGACGGCGGTCCTCGAGGGAACGTTGTACATGATGATCGGCAGGTCCGGGAACTCCCCGGCGATGGTGGCGTACCACCGGTACAGCGCCTCTTGGGTGGGTCGCGCGTAGTACGGGGTGATGATCAAGGCCGCATCGGCGCCGGCGGCACGAGCGGCTGCGGTGATCTCGAGGGTTTCGTCCAGCTTGGCCGATCCGGTTCCAGGGATGAAGGGAACGCGGTCGTTGATCTCGTCGGCGACGACCTCGATCGCCTCGATCCGCTCGGCGACGGTCTGTGCGGCCGGCTCCCCGGTTGATCCACCGATCGACAATCCGTGCGATCCGGCCGCGATTTGCCACTGGACCAGTCGGCGCAGGCTTGCCGTGTCGAGCGCCCCGCTATCGGTGAACGGGGTGATCAAGGGTGCGATCGATCCGGTGATCAGTGCGGTGTCGGTGCGGAATCTCATGCCAGTACTCCTTCGCGATTGGTCGACTCGAGCACCGTTGCTGCCACCGCCAGATCGGCCAGACCCATCCCGAGTCCTTTGAAGATCGTCAAAACGGGGTGCAGCGGACGCACCACCGCACCGGTGAGAAGGTCGCCGAGGGTCTTGACGGGGGTCCAGTCCTCGCCGTAGTACTCGGTCAGCTCCCGGGATGATCGACGTGCGTTGGCGATACTGTCGACGACCGCCAGGTCGGCGTCGGCCAGCAACGCGGGATCGAACTCGGCGTTGCTCGGCAAGATCGCGCCGACGGCATTGAGGTGCGTTCCCGGGGACAACAGTCCTCGCGGGAGGAACGGTTCCGTCGCTCGGGTGATGAGGGTGACGATGGGGGCCCCGTCGACGGCCTCGGCGAGTGTGGGGGCCGCGACGGCGTCGATGCCGAGGTTTTCGCGCACCGTTGCCGCGAAACCGGTCCGGCTGTTCTCGGAGCGGCTCCACACCCGTACCCGGGTGATCGGTCGAACTGCACATACCGCAGCAACTTGTCCCAATGCCTGCCGTCCGCTGCCGATCAGGGCGAGCTCGGACGCATCGGGGGCACTCATCAGGCGTGTCGCCAGCCCGGAGACCGCCGCGGTACGCATCCCACCCAGCGCACCGGCCTCGAGCACCGCACGGGGGGTACCGGTAGTGGCGTCGAACAGCGTCATCAGCGCCGAGGCACCTGCCGGAGTGTTGACCCAGGTCTTGAACGCGACGAGGCCGGCGCCCTCGTCATAGGCACCGAGAGCGTGCGCGCTGCTGGCCGGCTCCCAGGTCGTCATCGTTTTCGGGATGTTTCGGGCGGTGCCGTCGACTTCACGGGTAATCGATCGGGTGACCGACTCGATGGCGTCGAGGATCGAGACCCTTTCGCGTACTTGCTGTTCCGTTATCCACGGTACGTTCATCGTGTTCCTTGCCAGTTGTGTGTTCGAGGGCGGACACACCCGTGCAATCGGTGCGCACGGGGTGTGTGGTCCTCATTCCCGCGGAACGGATCGGCGATCCATACCACTGAGGCTGTGATGCACCTAACAATAGAGATTCCGTGGTATAAAGCAAATATCAAGATATCGATACACGCATCATTGATTGCTTATAGAGGGACCATGGAAGCGCAACTGTCGCTCAAACGCCTGGAAGTGTTCCGGCTCGTCGTCGAAGAGGGAAGTGTCACGCGAGCCGCGGAAGTGCTGATGGTCGCCCAGCCGGCCGTCTCGGGACAGTTGAGGGCTCTCGAATCATGGCTCGGCGCAAAGCTGTTCGTCCGCCGCGGTAACCGAATGTTGTTGACAGAAGCGGGCGAACGCGCCAACCAATGGGCGAAGGAGATGTTGGCCTCGGCGGCCCAGATCAGGCGCGACGTCGACGAACTCGGATCGGGGCGAGGCGGCGCCGCGTCCATCGCATCGAGCATGGCGGTGGGCAGCTACCTCCTCCCGCCGATTCTGTCCCGGTTCCAGCGCGGCCGGCCCGGTTCGGACCTCACCCTTTCCAGCTCGCAACCCAACGAAGCGTTGCGTGCGGTGGAAACCGGTGAGGCGGACTTCGCCGTCGTGACCTGGGATCAGCGGCACCTCCCGGACACCATGTCCTCCGACGTCATCCGCACCGAGCCGATCACCCTCTGCGCCGGGCCGGGCCTCGTCGCCCCGTCGAGGGCGCTATCCCTCGACGAGGCATTGGAGCTGCCGTTCGTCGGCGCGCCGCGGGAGGTGATCTACCAACGCAACCTGATGGAACAGCTCACCCGGCTCAGCGACATCGAACCGAATTTCATCATCAGATTCGGGCATGCCGAACCGATGAAGCAGGCCGCCGCCGAGAACGCGTGGGCGATTTTCGCCCCGCGCTACGTCGTCGAATCCGACCTCGCCGCGGGCCGACTACAGGAGTTGGCCGTTCCCGGCCTCGAACTCACCGAGCGTATCGCGTTGCTGTGGCGGCGGGACAAGTTCTTCTCGCCACTGCAGCAAGCGGCCGTCGACGAGATCCGCGACGCTCTCCGATCCCGGTGACGCCGCGGTCACGCACTGTCACCACGACCAGTTCCGCTCCTGCGGCGGCGACCAGACTCCCGCTTCCCGCAGATACGGCAACACCGGTGAGAACGACTCCAGCTCCTGTGGACTCCACAGAGGAAAGTTGATCAGCACATTCGATGTCGCCGTGGTGCGCTTGAGCGAAWTGATCTTCTCCGCGACCTGTTCGGGGGTTCCGATCAGCTGCAAAACCGATCCGGCACCGCCGAACGCGCGGGTGGCTTCGTCCTCCCCCATCTTCTCGTACATCGACCGGGAGGATTCGATCGATCCGAGCACATCAGCGGCGATCTCCTTGGTGGCCTCGACGTTGAGAGTCTGCAGCAGACGCGCATATTCCTCCTCGGCCTCGCCCTCGTTCGGGCGCACGATCGCCATCGAGAACGGACACGTGCCCACCGCTCGTTTACTCTTTTCGGTCAGCGCGGCCAGCCGACGATCGACCTCACGCACCAACTCCTCGGTGTTTGCCAACGTCACCAACTGATCGCAGAACCGTGCAGCGAACTCGGCGCCCGCCGGAGACGCGCCCGCACTGACCAACAACGGGTGTGGATCCTGCACGGGGCGGGGAGTTTTGATTCGCCCGGCCACGCGGTAATACTTGCCGTCGACGTCGATGGGTTCGTGCTCGGTCCACAATCTTTTGACGATGTCGACGAATTCGGCTGCCATGACGTAACGCTCGTCGTGGTCGATGAACGGCTCCCCGAACAGTGCCGCCTCGTCGGCACTGAATCCCGTCACCACGTTCCAGCCCCACCGCCCGTCGCTGAACGCATCGAGCGTGGCGCCCATTCGGGCGACATGGGCGGGCTTGTGGTGAGTGGTGTGGAACGTGGAGATGACGCCGATGTGCTCCGTCGTTGCCAGCAGGGCCATGGCCAGCAACGGCGCGTGATACGCCGGCGACTGGTGCCCGAACTCTTCGGCGACACGTTGGTGCCCGGACCAGTTGTCGGCGATGAACAAGGAATCGAAGCCCACCCGTTCGGCCGCCTGGGCGAGTTCGACCAGGTTGGCTTTCGTCATCGCCGGTGTTCGCCGAGCAGCTTCGTCCGAGTACAGGAAATTGGTCTTTCCGCTGGGAAAGAAGTGCCCGAGGCTCAGCTGCGAAGGGTCTTCGGTTCTCGGCTTCATGGTGGTCCTCTTCGAGTGCTGCGCGGAACTCCCCGCACAAAGGTGGATAGTGATCGCAATCACACTATCGTTCCCGCGACATAAGGCAAGAATCATCTTTCTGAYGAATCCATAAGAAGACGGTTATTCGCTTGTCGATCTTCGGAATAAGTGGCGACTTATGCCCTTATCTCCAATTCGGTAATTGTTTATATAGCGGTGCGCTCTTAGTGTGACCTGGAGCACTGATTTCGAGG
>NZ_JBFUHV010000273.1:0-8280 GCF_056402215.1 Rhodococcus sp. P4_B6
CTCTCCGTGGGACTCTGCGGCGGCGATTCTGCGCCGCTCGAGTTTGACCCATTCACCCAACAGACTCTCGTTGAGGCCGAGTTCTCGGGCGACCTCTGCGATGGTGCGACCGGAGTCGATCACCCGGTGGGCAGCCTCGACCTTGTACTCGGTCGTGAACGACCGACGCTTGCGAGGGGGCATACGGACATCCTTCCAGCGGGACCGGTGTCCCGCCAAGTCGGTGTCCACTTTCCGGGGGGAACCTCAAACACCGCTTATCACCGGTTCGACGGATGCCGGATCCGGGACTTCGTCCCCCTGCTGGTCGAACGCGCCGCCAGCAGATCACTCGACGCGGCCATCGCGGCTGGGGCAACAACACCCGCCACCGTGCCCGCGGCGGCCCCGATTGAGCACCACATGGTCTAGGCAGCTCCGGCCGGTGTGGACACGACGGGCACGGCGCGCTCACAGGTGATCGTCGCGCTTGTGTTCGGCGAGGAGGGATCCTCCCGCCTTCCGCCGACGGGAAGACCGCCAAGGCAGCTGTGTGAATCGTGGACCGCGACCGGGAGCTCAGCAGCGTTGCTCCGACTCCCCGCACTGACCGAGTTCCCCATCTCGGGAACGACGGATGACCGGGTGCGATCGAGTCCGTGTTCGGGGCGGCCGCTGAAACGGAGCCCGCCACTCGCGGAGGCAGGTGGCGGGCTCCTCGCACGGCCTCGCTGGGCCGGTGGTGTGATCCACGGGAACAACCGGGCGATCACCGTGCCGGGCTGATCGCCGTACCCACGGTATCGGCACAACATGGCGTCACGGCGGCGGGAGGATGGCCGGCGAGTGTCGACACGCTGATCCGGGCGGTGCCGCCGCCAGCGTGCGGTGCACCGGATGGCGCGGAGTCCTTGCCCGCGCTGGATGTTGTCCAAGACAGTTCTCGATGAGTGCGGTTCGACTCGGCAGAACATCCGCGAGGGTCGGGCCGATCACTGCTGGGCGCATCCTCGTCCGCACCAGTGACTCCTAGTGTTCGAATACCAGCAGCGGTTTGCCCCCGTGTGCGGGAGCTTCGGCCAAATAGACGGCTTCACTGAACTTTCCGACGGGGATCGGCTGACCCTCGGGCACGCGCAACGCGCCGCTGTCGACGAGCTGAAGTGTCCGGGCGATCGTTGCGGCCATCCGATCCTTCGGGGTCTCGGTGAACCAGCGCAGCAGCCAGAACCCCCGAACGGTCTTGGTTTCGTAGATCAGTGACCGCGCGAAGATGGGGATGGTGAGTTTGTCGGGATCGGTTTGCCGGTGCGTGGACAGCGCCCCGAAGACGATCAGCTCACCGTGCGGTACCAGCGCACGCGAGACGTCCGCACCGACCTGACCGCCGACGCAGTCGATCGCCTTGGACACGCCGTCGTGGCCGGCGATGTCGGTCACCCGGTCGCGCAGGTCCTCATCCTCGGTGCAGATCACCGCGGTGCCCCCCAGCGCGAGGATGTCCGCGACAGCGGATCGACGGCGGACCACGTTGAGGGTCTTGAAGCCGACGTGCGCTCCGAGTTGGATGACCGACTGGCCCACGGTGGAACCGGCTGCGGTCTGCAGGAGCCATTCACCCGGTCGAACATCGAGTTCGTCACCGGTCAAGATCACGGCGGTGAGCGGATTGGCGAGGATCTGGGCGGCCGTGGAATCGCTCATGCCGGCGGGAACAGCCAACACGCTCTCGGCATCGGCAACGACATACTCCTGCCAGGTGCCCGTGACTCCGATCGTGATGACGCGTTGCCCGACGGTCAGACCGTCTGTGCCGCTGCCGAGTTCGTCGATCACGCCGACGGATTCGATTCCGGGCACGGCGGGGAACTGCGGGGTGAATCCGTATCTGCCGCGGATGGTGTGCAGGTCGCTGGCATGGACTGGGACCGCTGTCACCCGGATCCGGACCTCGCCGGGACCGGGCTCAGGAATCGGGCGGGTCTGCAGGTGCAGGACCTCGGACGGTTCGCCTAACGTGTCGGCGACGACAGACTGCATGGTTGTCATCTTCCTGGCGCTCCTTCGATCGGATCCAGATCTCACACGGCTTGCGTGTGCATCGCGTCGGCCTCGCCCCTTGTCGGCGAAGATTCGAATCGGCGCGACCCACTTCCAGCGCTACCAGATCTCATGCTGCCACCGCGGCCCAGTTGTCGGGGTCTAGATCCCCGGCGGGACCGCCCCGCGCCCTATGCCATCGATGAGGGCCAGACGCGCCGCGCGCTGGCCGAGACAGTGGTCGCATCTCCCCGCGAGGTGACCGGCGGTGCACCACAGGCCTTGCCGCAAACCCGGGACCGGCGGCACCGGCGTCGGGCCGGCCGGTCACCTGTACTACTGTTCGGCCGCCATGCCTTATTTCACGCCCGGAGATTCCGGTGACGGATCGACGGTCAGGTCATCGGTGTCGACGAACACCAGTCGCACGTCGTCGAGGGCGACCGCCCACCGGTGCACCGGCGCCCAGTCGTGGCCCCGGTCCTGCGAATGAATCAGGTCGGCGTAGTCCTCGACGACCGCACCGGTCGCCGCCGTCTCCGACGGCCTGCGGACCAGGACCCGGGCACCGACGCGCAACGCATCTCCGAGTTCCGGTGTCTTCTCGCTCATCTCGGTCATGCGCTCCCACCTTCTATTCAGCTGCCGCTCCCGGAGCATAAACAGCCGCCTTCCAGTTCGTCACCGGGATGTGACGACCGTCCCGAGATCGTGAGTCGTCGAGTCCGGTGGCACGGCGGGCGGTCGCTGGCCTCGCATCTTCCGCCCGATCGTCACGGCTTCGCCGACCACAAACGCGACCGGAACGGCGACCAGCATCGATGTGAGAGCGATGCCGGCATCGACAGCCAACCGGAGGACCCCGACACCACTGGCAACGAGCTCTCGGAATCTCATATCTCTGACCGCCTTCCCGGCGGGTATTCGTAGGCCGGAGGTTCCGGCACTTTGCCAGAACATTACTGAGGTCGCAGCTTCTTGACAAAACTCCCGCCACCGCCAGAACGTCGGGGTGCCCACCCTGTGTGTGCCTCTCGACCTCAGAATGGGCGCCACCAGCACACAGTCGAATGCCACGACTGCCCATCCGGTCGGCCCTGCGACCAAAGGGATTCGCCCCTTCGCCGCGCAGCCAAGGGTGCCGGGTCCGGCCATCCGGCCCACGCAACTCTCCGGCTATCGATGCGCTGGAAGTGGGCGTGGATTCAGAGCAGGTGTTCGGTGGCGGCGAACCGCAGCGGGTGGGAAACCTCCAGTTCTTCCTGGTTGGACAGCGGTGGGAATGGTCCGACGCCGTGGCCCACATGCACGGCTACCGGCCCGGCGAGGTCACCCCGACCACCGAACTGCCGCTCCGACGCCGATGTGTACGGCCTGGAGAGTCACCGCGCGAGCGGATTAGCTGGTAAGACGCGCGGCATCCGCCCGCGCCCGCTGGGCCGCCTGCAGTTCGAGTCCGTACAGCAGTCCGAACGCGAACCCGTTCTCGCCCGGCGTGGTTCCGGCGCGTGCACCCAGGGTGCGGAGTGTCTCGGTGGCCACGACGGAATCCTGGTGCTCGCCCAGCACCTGCTGGATCTCTTTGTACTTGCCGGCCTTCTTCTTGGACTTCTTCTTCCCGAGGACCGGTCTCGCCAGCTCGGCGGCGTAGCGGGCCCGCTTGGCGGCCTTGCGCGCCCGGTGCAGCGCCGCGTCGTCGGTGTCGGCGACCGCGGCGGTCAGTAGCTTGTTCGCCTTGCGCCCGGCCTTGCGGGTCGCCTTCCGGACGGACCGGGAATCGGCCGGCGCGGTGAACGGCGGGGCGGAGCGCCACCGCGCCAAGGTGGCCATCAGGTCCCGGTAGCGGTCGCCGTCGAGGACCTCCATCGCGTGTGCGAGGTGACGGTGTTGCTCGGCGAGCAGATCGCCCTCGATGCGGGCGGCGACCGGTCCCATCACCAGCTCGCTCGGCAACTCGGCGACCTTCTCCGCGAACCGCGCCCGCTGCACCTGCCGGTCCCGCACCTCACCGAGCACACCCGCGTACCAGGACAATTCGGCATCGAGCGTGGTGCGCGCCTCGGTGTCGAAGAATTTGCCGAACACCCGCAGGGTGCTGCGGAACCGCCGGATGCCCACCCGGGTGGAATGGATCGGGTCCAGCCCACGGCGCAGCCACACGTCACCGGCCACGATCGCCTGGACCTGGGCGTCGAGGTACTCGGTCAGTGCCCGTTCCGCCGCGCCACCTGCGCCGGCGGCGGGTGGATGGGTGCCGGAGAGCGCACGGCCGAGCTTCGACGCGTGCGGTGACGGCCAGGCACCGGCCTTGGTGAGGCGTTTGCCGACCTTGGTCAGCACCTTGTCCGCCGGGGAAGGCGTGCCGTGCTCGCCGAGTTCGACTTCCACTTCCCGCCATTCGCTGATTACGGCGACGTCCCCGGCGACAGTGGCGTGCACGAGGTCGTCGGCCACCTCCGCGAGCAGGTGCTCGTCCCGGTCGTACAGCCGGTGGGTGCGCCGGACGGTGGACAGCGCCGCCACCTGGTGCAGGGGTTTGCCCAGCCCGATGCCGCGGACCAGGGTGGCCAGCTCGTCGGGAACCGTGTCCCCCTCGCCGGGCGGCAGGGACAGCTCGGTGCGGGCCTTGTCGGCCTGGACCTTCAGCTGCCATCCGGCGCCGGTGTCCCCGGTGCGGCGGCGCAGGGTGAGGTGCTGGCGGAGCAGGTCGCGCTCGGCGGTGTCGTAGTAGACACTGGTCAGGTTCACCGAACCGGTGTCGAGTCGTCCACCGGTCGGGACCAGCCCTCCCAGATCGGGCAGCGTGAAATCCGGGTTCACGTCGTACTTGTCTTCCCGCTCACGCTGCGTCGACACCATGAGTCCAGTCTGCTCTCACACCGATTCGTGTGGTTGCCGATCGCCGGTGGACCGGCGGTGCGGCAGCGACGGCAGGATCCAGAACCCGAAGAACATCAGCATTGCCACCGCGGCCGCGATGATCCCGGTGGTCATGTCGACCACGAAGCTGAAGATCAGCAGGACCACGCCGACGAGGGCGAGGCCCAGGACGGCGATGCCGCCGATCGCCAGTCGCTGTCCGGTCGCGACGAGGGTCGGGAGGGCATGCTGCCGGAATTGCAGTCGGTGGATGCCGACCGGCGCGACCAGCGTCATCGTCGTGGTGACCGACAGGGCGACGGTGGCGAGGTAGATCACCTCCTGGGCGTCGACAGCTCCTCGAAACGCTGCTGGAACGGCAGCGTCAGCAGGAAGCCGGTCAGGAGTTGCACACTCGTCTGCACCACCCGCAACTCCTGCAGCAGGTTGCTCCAGTTGCGGTCGAGTCGCTGGGTTTCGGTTTCGTCGCGGACCCGGCGGTTCCATGCGGCGTCGTCCCGACCCTCTGCGCTGTCCATGCCCAGGCAGTACCCGATTTTCGGAATGATGAACGTGGAACGACTACCGCCGGGCAGCGGACGACACTCTCGCCCGGAGATATGTTGATCACAGACCCCCGGTGCTGGATTGACCTGGGAGGTCGTGGGCAAGAACAATTCGTAGTATGAATTCCGCGGAAGAGGCACGCCAGGTCTCGCAGGTCACCACACGGCTGCTCACGAAGTTCCCGACCGCCTCGCCGGAGGTGGTGGAAACCGCTGTGGAAGAAGCCGTCGCGCACTTCAAGGGCGGTCGCATCCGGGATTTCGTTCCGTTGCTCATCGAGCGCACCGCGACCGCCAAGCTTGCCACCCTGATCGAGAGGTAACCGCCGAGGCACGGCGGGATGCTTCCGACACTGCGCAGGCGGACCTTTCCGGTGAGGTGTGATGCCACCGTGCTCGGGTACGCCAACTTCGATTGACCAGCTCGATCGTTCGTCGGGAAGTGCCGCCACCTCGGGGAGGTGATGCCCATGACGTCGGTGCCCGAACCTCACCCGAGCACGGGGCATGCCGGGGTGGGTGTCCAGCATGCGAGGGATGGGCGGGAGACGCTGTCGGTGGCGGAAGGCATCCTGATCGCATTACGCCGTTGCAGCCCGACCGAGGCATTCGACGAACTGCTCCGGGTCGCGCACCGTCATCATCTCAGTGTGCTGACTGTCGCCCATGCTCTGGTGGATCTCGCCATCGGGGCCCGCCCACCTCTGGGATCCCCGGAACGGCACGCGGACGCCTCCGGAGCGTTGGCCGAGTGGGAGTCACGTCTCGCGCATCGGCCAGGGTCTTCGCGGTAAGTCGATCACTTTGCTGACCGTGGAGGCGGCGCTGCTCGGCCAGGATCACCGCGCACAGCAACAGATAGACCGCGGGAACGATCAGGACGACGGCGACGAGGACGACGACAACAGCCAGCACTTCCACGGCAACTCCCCAGGCCGACAAGTGAACTGCGACGGCACCACCCCCGAGCAGCGCGGCAGCCACAGCATGTCCACCGTATGCCGCCGGGGCGACCTGGCCGCAACCGGTCGGTGAACATCGCCGGAGTCCGTCACACCGGGCGCCCCGTCGCACCCCACATCCCGGCATTGCGAATCGTCACGATCCGTCTCATCCCGGCGCCTGAGCTGGCCCGCGCACACCCACTCGTGAGGGAAGGCCCTGCAATGTTCGTCCTGCTTCGGCACGCCCACGCGATAGCGAAGCAGAGCTGGAGTGGGCCCGACGCCCAACGACCTCAGCCAGGAACAGGCCGAGGGGGCTCGTCGACACCCTCACCGGAGTCGAGCTGCGCGTCCTGTATTGCAGCCCGACCACCCGCTGCCTTGACACCCTCGCGCCCCTGGCTGCCGCCCACGGCCTTCCCATCCACGAGCACCCGCTGCTCGCCCCTGACGCCGCGGCCGAAGTTCTGCGCGCCGCCCTCGAAAGCATCGACCTCACCGGCACCCTGTGGTGCACCCACGGCGAGACCCTCACCGCGCTCGCCGCATGCACCCGCACCGACGGCACCCGTCCATTTCCCATCGGCGACACCGCAAAGGGCGGGGCCTGGCTGCTCAATGCCCACACCTCGCTGCGGTACATCGACCCCGATCCGCCTCAATAGCTCCGACGGTGGCACGCAGCCGCCGCGTCAGTGACGCGCATCACATTAGATCTGGGGGTGGTCGGCGTAACGTTCCCGGCCCTTCCGGACACCGTTCGARTAGCCGCAGACGCTGGGCCCGCGGCATCCGAACTAGGACCACCGATCAGCATGAGCACCACACAGCTTCACCCGATCACCCGTTCCGCCACCAGCACYTCCTCCTGGAAGCGCCTGGCTACCGTCGCCGCCGCGACCRTCGCAGTCGGCCTCGTCCCSRTCGCCGCCGCGAACGCCACCACCACCGCACCGGCCCCCGCGCAGCCCGTCGCCGCCGCCGTCACCCACGACAACCCTCTCGACCGCGACAACGACATGCAGCAGCAACGTCAGCACGACCGCCAGCGGGACCAGCGGCAGGACCGGCGCGCCGACACCACCATCCTCGACCAGATCCTCCTCGACGGCGCGGCCAGCAGCAGCACCCAGCTGTAACGCAGACGCCCTGTCGCGGGGTGCCAGCGGCGACCAGCTGCTCCCCCACACGGGTCTGACGGCCTCGCATCCGTACGTCACCCGTTTTCAGAACACGGCAAGAAGACCATCATGAGCACGACCGACACCACCGCCACCACATTCAGTAGTACCGCCGACCTGACCCGCGCGTTGATTCGCGCGGCGATCGCTCACGGCGAACACGAGAAGCGCACCGGGGCAGAGGATCCGAACTGGCCCGACTGGTACGCCGCCTACATGGTCGCCGAACAGGCCGGAGCGGAGCTGCCCGCCTAACTGCCCTTGACCCCGTCCACCGGTCTACCCCTCACCTGCACAAATTCCAAGGAGAACGCCATGTCCACGATCCACCTCCACCAGACCACCACCGCCACCCCGGAACAATTCCTCGACGCGCTCACCGACTTCGGGCCCGGCCGCCAGGCGTTATTCGGTAACAGCGCCGACGACTACCTGCAGGTGCACGAACTCGGCACCGACCACGCCGATGTCACCGAGGGCTCCGGTGGGGCCTGGGAACGCCTGCACTACGACTGGACCGACCCCCACCGCATCGTCATGACGACCACCGACTCCAACCTGTGGGGCGGAAAGTCCGGCCACACCTACACCCTCACCCCGATGCCCGATGGGACCACCGACGTCGACGCCGTCGTGGTCCGCGACGGCAAGAACCTCAAAGGACGAGCGCTCGGGGCCCTGCTCGGCGTCTTCGGCACCCGAGTCCTGGGA
>NZ_JBFUHV010000274.1:0-8267 GCF_056402215.1 Rhodococcus sp. P4_B6
GCCCCGGCCCCCGCCGCTGCGGCGCCTGCCCCCGCACCCGCACCCGCCCCCGCGCCGGCACCTGCGCCCGCTCCGGCACCGAGCGTTCCGTCCGACGGCGGCGCCGCGATCGCCAACACCATCGTCGGCGGTGCCGGCGCGGTGGGTAACACCGTCAACGGCGTGGGCGACACGGTCGGCGGCGTCGTCGGCGGAGTCACCGGCCTGGTGCCCGGCGTCCTCGGCAACGGCGGATAGGGCGACGTGTCCACGCTGCCCTCACCGCTCCCTCCCACGGAACTCGCGGACCTCGACAGCCCGCAACTCTCCGCTCTCGCACTGGTTCTACTCGGCAGCGACCTCGACGAGACCGTCGTCGCCCGGGTACTCGACGTCGAACCCGACCGTGCCCGCGCGGCCGTCGACGCGCTCCGTTCGGACGGCTGGGTCGACGAACGGGACACGCTGGTTCTCGCGGACCACACGCATCTCACGACCACGCTCGGCGAGAACCGCCTGCACATGCTGGCCCGCCGCCTGCTCGCCCATCACCTCGACGGCGGAACGCTCACGCTTCCCGTCGCCCGCGCGGTGGCCGCGACCGGCACACCCAGCGAGGAATTGAGCCAATTCCTCTGCGCCCAGGCCGAACTCGCCGAACCGGCCGTCGCCGTCGCGCTGTACGCCGAAGCGGGCCGGGTCGGCAAGCTCCGCGACACGGCCGTCGTCGCGTACGCCGAGGCGAGCGCCCTGAACGGTGACCTCGACACTGCGGTCGGGCTGGCCGATTCCGTCCTCGAACGATCCGCGACCGTCGACGGCCCGGAACTCGCTGCGGCCGTCCGGATTTCGGCCGCAGGCGCCGCGTTCTGCGGCATGATCGACCGCAGCGCCGAACTGTACGCCTGGCTCGGTGCGGACCGGGCGGGCGCCGACGCCCCCCTCGCCGCCTCCGTCCTCGTGGTCGCGGGCCGACTCGACGACGCCGAAGCCGTTCTCGCGACGAGCGCGGGCGCACCCCCCACCGCCGCCACCGCCGGCGCCGCCCTCGTCGCGACCGGACTCGTGCAGTCGGTGACCGCGTCCGCGAATGCGGCACTGAACTCACTGACCCGCGCCCTGTCGCTGCCCGGCCGCGCGTCGCGGCCCCGGATGCTGCCCGACTCCCCCGCCGCGATCACCGCCCTCGCCGCACTCCACTGCGGCGAACTCGCCCACGCGGACGCCGTCCTCACCCGGGCCCGGGAAGCCGAGCGCCCCGGCAGTGTCACCGCGAACCGGCACCAACTGCTCACCGCGTGGACGTCGATGGTCCGCGGCGACCTCACGTCGGCGCAGTCCCGGCTCGACGGTCTCGACGCCGCGTCGATGCACCAGCGCGATCTGCTGTTCGTCCACGGCCTGCGGGTCGGATTGGCGCGGCGCACCGGAGACAACGCGGCCCTGCTCCAGGCGTGGGCGGGTGCGCAGGGCGTGCTCGCCGAGTACTCGGTGGACCTGCTGAGTCTGCTGCCGCTCGGCGAACTGTGGCTCACCGCGATCCGGGTCGGCGAACCCGGGCGGATCACCCACCTCGTCGAGGACGCCCGGTCGTTGCTGCGGACCCTCGGCGAACCGGCGATGTGGGGGTCGGCGCTGCACTGGTACGGCGTGCAGGCCTCGATCCTCGCCGAATGCCCCGCCGATCTGATGCCGCACGCCCGCGCACTCGGCGAGGCCGCCAAGGTCAGCACGTACGCGTCCGGGCTCGCCGCCGCCGGTCGCGCCTGGCTGCGGGTGCTGCAGGGCGACATCGACGCCGCCTCCGTCGAGGACGCGGCCCGCACCCTCGACCGGATCGGCCTGCCGTGGGACGGCGCGCGTCTCGCCGGTGAGGCCGCGTTGCGCGCCTCCGACACCCGGGCGGCGACCACCCTGCTGCAGGTCGCGCGGGCCCTGCGCCAGCCGACGTCCGCCGGCAGCGGCGCCGACTCCGCGGTCGTGCCGAGCCCGAGCACGCCGGGGTCGCTCACCGACCGCGAGGCGGAGGTCGCCGAACTGCTCGTCCAGGGGCTGACGTACCGGGAGATCGGGTCCCGCCTCTACATCTCCGCGAAGACGATCGAGCACCACGTGGCCCGGATCCGCCGGCGGCTGGGCGCCGGGTCGCGGTCGGAACTGCTGTCGATGCTGCGTGCGATGGGCCACGGGTCTGCGGCTCCGCCACCTGTGAGTACTTCTTAACCGCCGGCGGTTAACAAGCACTCACGGGTGCCGTATGTAACCATTCGGCATCGGCGCGCGACACACTGTGCACGTGGTGCGATGACGCACCTCTCGAACCGTGCCAGTAAGGATCTTCCATGACCACCGGAGTCGGACTCACCGTCGGCGATTCGGTTTCCACGGCGGTGGTGACCGCTTCCGGAACCGACGTGAGGACGATCGAACACCCGTCCGTGCTGTTCACGGCCCCGGACGGCACTGTTCAGCTCGGCGACCCCGGCACGGAGTCGACCGGCGCCGTCCGCGACTTCCTCGCACGCGTCGGTGAGCCCGCGGGCATCGAGTACGCGGGTTCCCTGACCCGCGCCGAGGACCTCGTCGCGACGGCGATGTTCTGCCTGTTCCGGGAGGCGTCGGACGGACTGTCCGGCACGGTGAAGGTCACCGCGACCCATCCGTCGGACTGGGCGCCGGAGATCGTCACGAAGCTGCGTGAATCCCTCGACTACATGGGTCTGGGCGACGCAACTCTCATCCCGGAGTCGGTGGCGCTCGCCGCATCGCCGGAGTCCCCGGCCCAGGGTGCGGCGCTGCTGGCGGCCGGGCTGGCCCTGACCGACGAGGACACCAGCGCCGACACCGAGTCGATTCCCGTCGTCGAGGCCCCGTTGCACACCGCGTACTCCGCTGTGACGGCGGTGCCCGCGGCGGCTGCGTCCGCCGACGCGTCTCCGCCGGCCGAGACCAAGGCGAGCGCACCGACCGCAGCCGCCAAGCGCCCCGACCGTCGGCCACTGATCATCGCCGGTGTCGCCGCGGCCGCACTGGTGGTGGCCGGTGGGGCGGTCGCGTTCGCGCTCACCGGCAAGAACAGCACCGCGGTCCCGTCGATCCAGGACGCCCAGACCGCGTCGGTGACGACGTCGACCGCGCGACCCACACCGGTCGCACCCGCGGTCTTCCCGACGGCGAGCACGCAGGAGGTGGCCGTGACGACGGAGTTCGAGGCCCCGATCCCGGTCGCTCCCCCGCCCGCCCCGGTGGAGACGACGTCCGTGTTCGTGCCGCCGCCCCCGCCGACGACGACCACGACGACGACGCCGGTGATCACCCTTCCCTCGATCACCACGGTCCCCCAGACCACCACGACGACCACCGCCGCGACGACCACGACGACACCGCCGGAGACAACCACCACCACCACGACGACGAAGGAACCGCTGGCCGCGACCACCACGACGACTCCGGTGCTGCCTGCGCTGAAAACGCCAGGTCAGTGAGGCTTCGGTCGCACCTCCCCGACGGGTCGACCCGTCCGTAGCTTAAGGTGGGGCGCTGATACCCACCCCAGAAGGAATCCCCAGTGAACGGATTCCGTGCAGAAGGGATTTCATGCGTAACGTGCTGGCGCACCGCGCCGCTGTTGTAGGCGCCTCGGCAATGCTTCTTCTCTTTCCGTTTTCCACTGCCGCCCAGGCCGACCCTGTTACGCAGCCCGACACCACGCAGCTGAGCGCCGACAAGTTGCCGGCCGAACTCGTCGAGGCCATTACCCGCGACCTGAAGATCAGCCCGCAGGAATACCTCGACCGCGCCGCGAAGGCACAGGAGCTGGGTAGTTACGCCGAGGATTTCCGGGAGCAGCATCCCGACGACTTCGCCGGGGCGTGGATCGGCCTCGACGGCAAGCCCGTCGTCGCGGTCACCACGAACGAGGCCGCCGACGCCGCAGCCAAGGCCGGGTACGACACCCGCATTGCGCCGGTGTCCGCGAACGGCCTGGAGAAGACCCTCTCCGACGTGAACGGCTGGATCGCGGGACTGCCGAAGGACGTGGCTTCCCAGGTCAACTCCGCGTCGATCGACGTTCTCGACAACCGCGTCGTCATCGACGTCGTCAACAGCCCCGTCGGCCAAGCGCTGAACCTGCCGACGCTGCTCGCCAACGTCAAGGTGATGCTGAGCCCCGGCGGCGGCGGTCCGGTGGAGCGGGGTCCCCTCGCGGGCGACACGTACATCACCACCGCGGGCGAACTGCCGAAGACGCCGATCTCGGAGATCTCCGTCTGCTCGCTCGGCTTCAACGCCGTCGACGACAGCGGCCAGGCCGTCAACATCAGCGCCGGGCACTGCAACCCCGCCGAGGGTCAGCAGTCGCCGGTGTTCCTCCCCAATCACCAGAACGTCGACGACAGCCAGCAGATCGGCGTGTTCTCGAAGTCGTCGGTGGGTAACCCGGCCGACAAGCTCGACTACTCGGTGATCAAGCTGAACGACGCGGGTGTCAAGGCCGGGCTGGACCGTCCCGCGGTGCGCGGCGCGAACGGCACCACCCTGGAGATCACCGGCACCGCCCGTCCCGTCGTCGGCGCCCCGATCTGCAAGTCGGGCCAGACGTCGTCGTTCACGTGTGGTGTGGTCGCCGCCGATCACGTCGAGACGCAGTTGTTCGTGGCCGACGGTTCGAGCCGCGTGATCAACGGTTTCGCGGGCACCGCCTGCACCCTCGCGGGTGACAGCGGCGGTGCCATCGTCACCGGCACTCTCGCACTGGGCATCACGAGTGGTTCCAATGCCAGCGGCGCCCCCAACTGCACGGAGGCGAACCTGGTGCTGGCACCGGAGGGTGGCACGGCCAGCCTCGGCATCCCGGTCGCGGACATCGTGGACACGGTCGGATCCGGGATGCGCGTGCGCACCATCTCCGACTAGTTCGCCACCGCTTTCACCCTGCGCCCGGTGCCCGTTTCGTCTCGGACACCGGGCGCAGGTGTGTGTACGGCAGAAGCGCCCCGGCTGTCCGGTGTCCGCTTTGTCCAGCGGCGTCGTCCGCCGAGAGTGTTACAGGTGGGAATAGACGGGGCGAACCCATATAGTCGACTCCGACTGTGTACGGCCTTACCTGTCAGGGGGGTCGTATTCGCGTGCGCCCGCGAGGCAACTGCGAACAAACAACATAGAAAGGCCCCCATGCGAAGCTCCATCGCACGTCGTGCCGCCGTGTTCGGCTCCGCCGCGCTGCTGCTCCTCGGTCCGGTCACCGCCTCCGCTCAGGCCGATCCGGTCGAGCCGGGAGTGTCCGGCCAGGCCGCCAAGCTGCCCGCGGAACTGATCGACGCAATTTCGCGTGATCTGTCGCTGAGCCCGGACCAGTACCTGGAGCACTCCGAGCTGGGCCAGAAGCTGGCCGAGTTCGCGAAGATCGCCCGCACCCAGTTCCCGGACGCCTTCGCCGGAACGTGGCTCGACAACGCAGGCACCCCGATCGTGGGGCTCGCCGACGGCGCCGACAAGGAGGCTGCGGTCGCCGCAGCCGAGAAGGCCGGCTTCCAGGTGAAGGATGTGGCGCAGAGCGAGAGCAGCCTGCAGCAGCAGGTGAAGTCGCTCGACGGTTGGCTCGACACCCAGCCGCCCGCCGTCGCCGATCTCGTTCGCGGCGTCGCCATCGACATCGTGAACAACGATCTCGTGCTCCGCGCCGACAACGTGGGCGGGTTGCAGCTTCCGGACTTCCTGAAGGGCGCCCGCGTCGTGCAGTCGCCTGCGACGGCCGCTCCGTTGCCGTCCACCGACCTCACCCCCATCGCCGAACCGCTGCCCGCCGACGCCCTGCTGGGCGGCGACGCGTACGGCTCGCTCGGCGGCGGAGTCGGGCTGCGCTGCTCGCTCGGGTTCAACGGCACCGACGGCTCGGGCAGGCCGGTGAACATCACGGCAGGGCACTGCGACCCCAACCGGTCCAGTGCAGGCACCGCGGAGGCGTCGGAGGCGTTCTCCCTGGTCCCGGGTGGCACCGGTCCGCGGATCGGCACGTTCGCCAAGACCAGCCTGGACATCCACGACTACTCGATCATCCGGGCCGACGACGACGCCGCCCGCCGGTTCGAGAACAACGGCGTCCGGGTGCCCGGTGCGGCGCCGGTCGCGATCACGGGAACCGCCGACCCGGTCGTCGGCGCCCCGGTGTGCAAGTCGGGTCTGACCACCGGCTTCACCTGCGGTCGCGTCACGTCCGTCGCGCAGACCGTCTCCGTCGGTGAGCGCACGCTGGCCGACAGCTTCTCGACGAGCATGTGCGCCCTGCAGGGCGACAGCGGCGGCACGATCGTGACCGGCACGCTGGCCCTCGGAATCTCGAGCGCCTCCAACGTCGGGCAGTACCCGATCTGCCAGGTCGCGGACGTCGTCACGTTCGTCCTCGGCGAGAGCCCCGAGTTGTTCGCCACGCCGATCAACGAGGTGCTGGCGGAGAATCCGGGTCTGCGCGTCCGCACCTCGTAACGCAACGCCTACCGACGACGACGGCCCGCTTCCCTTCGGGGAGGCGGGCCGTTGTCGTCGGCGCACTGGTGGGCTGCGTACGAACCGATCAGGCGGTGGGTTCCGGCGCGGGCGGAACGAACGGCGTGTTGATGGTGATCAGGTACTGGATTCCGAGGATCACGAGCGCGGCGCCACCGACGAAGATGGTTCCGGCGAGCCCGCCGGCGGCGAATCCCGCCATGAGGCCGCCGAGGCATCCCACGGGAGTGCCGATCACGGTCACGGCGAGTAGCCCGCACCCGACGGCGAGACCCACGACGCCGAAGATCACCCCGAAGATCAGACCGCCGATCAGCGTCGCGTAGCCGAGATAGCTGTTGAAGTCGGCCAGCGCGACGTCGTCGCGCTCTTTCTGTGTGTCGAATCCGTCCTGCGCCACCGATTTCAGTGACGCCGCAACGTCGTCGGGAATCTGCGGGGTGAGTTTCACCGTGCGGCCGTCGAGATCGGCGTCGATCGGATACACGACATCACCGAGCCGAATCGTGAGCGGCAGCGCAGCAACCACCTTGCCGCTGCCGTCCACCACCTCGATCGCTTCCCGGGTGTCGGTGATCCGGAACGCGCCCGCGTCGATCGACGTGATCACGGACTCACCCTCGGCGTGCGCCTCGTACCCGATGTCGGGCGAATCCTGCTGCGTCAGCGGCGCTGCATGTGCCGTCCCTGCGGAGATGCCGAGGGAGGCGACGACGAGGAACGCTGCTCCGGTGACGGCCCGCAGGTTCCGTGCAAACCGGCCGCTCATGCCGCGGGCGCCGGTGCGACGAACGGGCTGTTGATGGTGTTGAAGTACTGGATACCCAGAACCACCAGGGCGCCGCCGCCGACCACGATGGTGCCGGCGAGCGCGACGACGGGCGCCACGATCAGCGCCCCTCCGATGCATCCAGCCACCGGCCCGGCAAGACCGAGGAACGGAATCACCAGAGCAGCCGTGCCGGGGATGATGCCGACCGCGCAGCCGATCGCCCCGCCGATGATGGCGGCGACGATCGCGGTGATCGCGGTCGTGATTCCGAGTTGCTGCTGGAAGTCGTCGAGTGCGCGCTCGTCGCGTTCCTGTTTGTCCTGGGGTGCAGCGACGTCGTCGAGGGTCAGCCGTTCCGACACGGGGACGGGTGTCGCTGCGGAGGGATCCATGTTCGGGACGAGTCGCAGGACACGCGCGGACTCGTCGACCGCGACGGCGAAGGGATGCTGCAGGTCGTCGACCCGGAAGAACGTGGGAATGGACGCTACGACGCGGCCACCGTCGTCGACGACGTCGACGGTGTCGTTCGCGGCGTTGATCGAGAAGGCGCCGGCGTCGAGGGTGGCCACAGCGGCGTCGCCGTCACGAGCGGTCTGGTAGTTGATGTTCGGGATGCCCTGTTCCGCTGCCGGCCGGGGTGCGGCGGCCGGATCGGCGTATGACGTGGCCGCCCCGACTCCCATCGCCGCGACGACGAGCATGGATGTGGCAGTAAACCGTCGGAGGTTCATCGAGACCCGTTTCAAGAGCAGCGCTGTGACGGACGAAGGTTAGCCTAAGGGCCTGCGATGAATTAACTTAGTCAGGTTCGGGCGTGTCGGGGTTCGGGTGGAGGGTGTAGTTCCATTCGCCGTGGAAGTCGTGGCGGGTGAGGGTTCCGGTGTCGGTGAGGGCGGCCATGTCGCGGTCGGGAATCTTGACGCCGGTGGGATATTCGGCGGTGTCCAGTTCGGCGCGCACGCGCAGGCCGGTGCGGGTGGTGGTGGCTGCGATGGTCTCGACAATG
>NZ_JBFUHV010000275.1:0-8184 GCF_056402215.1 Rhodococcus sp. P4_B6
TCGGTGAAGGGCGTGTGCCAGTGCAGGCGCTCGGCTTGTGTCGCCCAGAATGCGAGTCGGTCCTCGTCTGCGGCAGCCTGCAGTTCGGGGCCGGCGTTGGCCGCGGCGGTGAACTCGGGGCTCGGCGGATATACCTGCGGGACGGCATCAGAGTGGTCCGACTGATCCGTCGCTCCGCTCGCCTGTGCGGCATTCCCCGTCGCTCCGCTCGCCTGTGCTGCACTGGTCATTGTGGGCCGGCCTTCTTTCCAGTCTCGAATTCGGCACTTCTAGCACGTGTGAGGGTAGTCACAAGGGCTCCCGAGCGCACCGTTGCACAAGGTTGCATGCCCATATTCTGCGACGATCGGTCGAATGGGCGCGACGGACGGCAAGCGCGGACGACGAGTGGCGACCCCAGCGCCGACGATGTTTCGATCGGATGCCGATTCCGCGAGTTTCACCCGTCGTGGCCACACAGATTGAAACGTTGACTTATCGTCATCCCATCGTTCGGGCTGCGCCCGGCACGGCTGCCCGGAACCATGCAGATCTGGGAGGATCGTCTTGCGCATCACACGTGTGGCAACCGCCGTTCTGGCGGTTGGCCTGGCAGCAGGGATGCTGTCCGCCTGCTCGTCCGGTGACTCGACGGGCGGGGGTGGCAGCGGAATCGTCAACGCCTGGGCAGGTGAACCGCAGAATCCGTTGATTCCCACCAATACCAGCGAGAATCAGGGTGGCCGCGTCGTCGATGCGCTGTTCGCGGGGCTCGTCTCCTACGACTCCGACGGTGGAGTGAACAACGAGGTCGCCGAGTCCATCGAGACGACCGACGGCAAGAACTTCACCGTGAAGCTGAAGGACGGCTGGACGTTCACGGACGGCACGCCGGTCACCGCGGCCTCGTTCGTCGACGCCTGGAACTACGGCGCGCTGTCGACGAACGCGCAGCTCCAGGCGTCCTTCTTCGACCCGATCCAGGGCTACGACGAGGTGGCTGCCGAGAACCCCACGGCGCAGACCATGTCGGGACTGAAGGTGGTCGACGATTCGACGTTCACGATCGAACTGAAGCAACCCGAGTCCGCCTTCCCGGACCGTCTCGGTTTCGCCGCGTACTACCCGCTGCCCGCGGTGGCGTACCAGGACATGGCCGCGTTCGGCGAGAATCCCATCGGCAACGGGCCATACATGATGTCGGGTCCCGGGGCGTGGCAGCACAACGTGCGAATCGACACCGTCGTGAACCCCGACTACAACGGCAACCGTAAGCCGAAGAACGCCGGCGTCGACTTCGTCATGTACAACAGCCTCGACACGGCATACACGGATCTGCTCGCGGGCAATGTCGACGTCCTCGACCAGGTGCCGCCGAGTGCCGTCACCACGTTCGAGACCGACCTGCCGGGTCGCACCGTGAACCAGCCGTCCGCGACCATCGAGACGTTCACCATCCCGGGCCGTCTACCGCATTTCAGCGGTGAGGAGGGCACGCTGCGCCGGCAGGCCATCTCGATGGCGATCAACCGAGACCAGATCACCCAGCAGATCTACAACAACACCCGCACCCCCGCGCTCGACTTCACCAGCCCCGCCATCGAGGGCTGGTCGGATTCGCTCGTCGGCAACAGCAACCTGAAGTACGACCCGGAGGCGGCGAAGAGGCTGTGGGCCCAGGCCGACGCCATCGCCCCGTGGTCGGGCAGTTTCGAGATCGCGTACAACGGCGACGGCGGCCACAAGGAATGGGTCGACGCCACCGCCAACAACATCCGCAACACCCTCGGAATCGACGCGAAGGGCAAGGAGTATCCGACGTTCGCGCAGATCCGCACGGAGGCCACCAACCGGACCATCCCCAGCGCGTTCCGTTCGGGGTGGCAGGGCGACTACCCGCAGCAGTACGGCTTCCTCGCGCAGAACTACCAGACCGGCGGCAGCTCCAACGACGGCGACTATTCGAACCCCGAGTTCGACCGGCTGCTGCGAGCCTCCGCGGGTGAGGTCGATCCCGGAAAGGCGCAGGACCTGCTGAACCAGGCGCAGGAGGTTCTCCTGCACGACCTGCCCGCGGTCCCGACGTGGTACCGCAACGCGGCGAGCGGCTGGTCCGAGAACGTGTCGAACGTGGTCATCGACTGGAAGGGCATCCCGATGTACTCGGACATCGAGAAGAACTGACGCACGGGAGTTTTCTCCGACGGGTGGGGCCGCGAGCTGTCAGTTCGCGGCCCCGTTCGGGAATACGGGCCGAGGCTCCGGATTCCTGACGTCACGGCCCCCGACGAATAGGAGGTGATCCGATGCTCTGGTACGTCGGTCGCCGTTTGCTCCAGATGATTCCCGTGTTCATCGGGGCCACGTTCCTGATCTACGCGATGGTTTTCTTGCTGCCCGGAGACCCGATCGCTGCATTGGCGGGCGACAAGGCCCTCAGCCCCGCGGTGGCGGCGCAGCTCCGCGCCCGGTACCACCTCGACCAACCGTTCCTGATGCAGTATTTCCTGTATCTGAAAGGCATCTTCACGCTCGACTTCGGTACGTCCTTCTCCGGTCGCCCGGTCAGCGAGGTTCTGGCGCAGGCCTTTCCGATCACCATCAAGTTGTCTCTGATGGCACTCGCGATCGAGGGGATCTTCGGGATCGGCTTCGGCCTGTTCGCCGGGCTCCGCAAGGGCGGCATCTTCGACAGCACCGTCCTCCTCGTCAGCCTGGTGATCATCGCGATCCCGATCTTCGTCATCGGTTTCCTCGCCCAGTTCTTCATCGGCGTGAAGTGGGGGCTGGTGCCGCCGACGGTCGGGGGCAAAACCAGCTTCAAGAATCTTCTGCTGCCCGCCTTTGTCCTCGGGTCGGTGTCGTTCGCGTACGTGCTCCGGCTCACGCGGACGTCGGTCGCCGAGAACCTCACCGCCGACTACGTGAGGACCGCGACCGCCAAGGGTCTTTCGCGGCGCCGGGTGGTGCAGGTGCACGTGCTGCGGAACTCGCTGATCCCGGTGGTCACCTTCCTCGGCGCCGATCTCGCCACCCTGATGGGCGGCGCGATCGTCACGGAGGGCATCTTCAACATCAACGGTGTCGGCGGCACGATCTATCAGGCGGTCACCCGCGGTGAGGCGCCCACGGTGGTGTCCTTCGTGACGGTGCTGATCGTCATCTATCTGCTCGCCAACCTGATCGTCGACCTCCTGTACGCCGCGCTCGACCCGAGGATTCGTTATGTCTGAGAAAGTGGAGAACGAGTCCGCCGGAACGGGCGACCGGAAGACCCGTCAGGCGCATTTCGTGGCGCCCGAGGAAGTGGCGGCGCCCGGGGAGACCGACGCCGTCCACATCGACCAGCCGCCGACGAGCATGTGGTCGGATGCATGGCGCGATCTGCGTAAGCGCCCGCTGTTCCTGGTCGCATCGGTGATCATCGTCGTGGTGATCGCCGTGGCGGCGTTTCCGGACGTGTTCACCAGCACCGACCCGCGGTTCTGCGATCTCGTGTTCAGCATGCAGGGGCCGTCGGCGGGGCACTGGTTCGGATTCGACAAGCAGGGCTGCGACATCTACTCCCGCACGATCCACGGGGCGCGGGCGTCGGTGCTGGTGGGTGTCGGCGTCACGTCGATCGTGCTCGTGGTGGGCGTGGTGTTCGGTTCGGTCGCCGGGTTCTACGGCGGCGCGGTGGACTCGCTGCTGTCCCGGGTCGCCGACATCTTCTTCGGCATCCCGCTCATCCTCGCGGCGATCGTCCTGATGCAGCTGTTCACCAACCGCACCATCTGGACGCTGATCGTCGTCCTCGCCCTGTTCGGGTGGCCGCAGATGGCGAGAATCGCTCGGGGCGCGGTGATCTCGGCGAAGGGCAACGACTACGTGATGGCGTCGCGGGCGCTCGGCGTCTCGAACGTGCGCACCCTGATCCGGCACGTGCTGCCGAACTCCCTCGCTCCGATCATCGTGATCGCGACCATCTCCCTCGGCATCTACATCGTGGCCGAGGCGACGCTGTCCTTCCTCGGCATCGGGCTGCCGTCCACCGAGATCTCGTGGGGCGGAGACATCAGCACCGCCCAGGTCACCCTGCGCCAGGGTTCGCCGATCCTGTTCTACCCGGCGACCGCCCTGGCGATCACGGTCCTCGGCTTCATCATGATGGGCGACGCTCTCCGGGACGCGCTCGACCCCAAGGCCCGGAAGAGGTGAGCGCGATGACCGCGAACGATCCGGCCGGACCGCAGAATTCGGCCGACGAGGTGCCGCTGCTCGAGATCCGGGACCTGGAGGTGTCGTTCCAGTCCCATTCCGGGCTCGTGCCCGCGGTGCGTGGGGCCAGCCTCACGGTGTATCCGGGGCAGACGGTGGCTATCGTCGGTGAGTCCGGTTCGGGCAAATCCACCACCGCCCACGCGATCATCAACCTGCTGCCCGGAACGGGAAAGGTGACCGGCGGCCGGATCCTGTTCGAGGGGCAGGACCTCGCGGAGGCGCCCGAGCGGGAGTTCGTCGCACTGCGCGGGAAGAAGATCGGCCTCGTCCCGCAGGACCCGATGTCCAACCTCAACCCGGTGTGGAAGGTCGGGTTCCAGATCGAGGAGGCGTTGGAAGCCAACGGGATCGCGAAGGGCAAGGCCGCGAAGGCGCGGGCCGCCGAACTCCTCGAGGAGGCGGGCCTCGCCGACGCCGAGAACCGGCTGGGCCAGTATCCGCACGAGTTCTCCGGGGGCATGCGCCAGCGCGCGCTCATCGCCATCGGGCTGTCGGCCCGCCCGCAACTGCTGATCGCGGACGAGCCCACGTCCGCCCTCGACGTGACGGTCCAACGTCAGATCCTCGACCACCTCGACGGTCTCACCGACGAACTCGGCACCGCGGTCCTGCTCATCACCCACGACCTCGGTCTGGCGGCCGAGCGGGCGGAGCACCTGATCGTGATGAGCAAGGGACGGGTGGTCGAGGCGGGGCCCGCGCTGGAGATCCTGCAGCGGCCGCGTCACCCGTACACCCGGAAACTGGTGGCCGCGGCGCCGTCGCTGGCGTCGCAACGGCGGAGTTCTTCGCTGGCCCGGGCGGACATCCGGGAGCACGCGCTCGAGGTGGTGGGCGAGGCCGAGGAGCACGGGCAGATCGGCGTCGAATTCGGCAAGGCCACCGACGACGTGGTCGTGGCCACCGGGCTGACGAAGGTGTTCAAGATCCGCCACGGGCTACGGAAGTCCACCGACTTCACCGCCGTCGACGACGTCTCGTTCGCGGTCCGGCGTGGGACGACCACGGCCATCGTCGGCGAGTCGGGGTCGGGCAAGTCGACGGTCGCGCAGATGGTGCTGGGACTGCTCGCTCCGACGGCGGGGAATGTGGTGTTCGACGGCAAGGACGTCGCGACGCTGGACCGCAGGGAGACGTTCGCGTTCCGCCGGCGGGTGCAGCCGATCTTCCAGAACCCGTACGGCACGCTCGACCCGATGTACTCGATCTTCCGCACCGTCGAGGAGCCCCTGCGCACCCACAAGGTGGGGACGAAGGCGGAGCGGGAAGCGCGGGTACGCGACCTGCTGGACAAGGTGGCGTTGCCGGCTTCTGTCATGCGGAGGTTCCCGAACGAGTTGTCGGGTGGCCAGCGGCAGCGGGTGGCGATCGCCCGGGCGCTGGCGCTGCAGCCCGAGATGGTGGTGTGCGACGAGGCGGTGTCGGCGCTCGACGTGCTGGTCCAGGACCAGATCCTCACGCTGCTGAACGACCTGCAGGCGGAGCTGGGGCTGACGTACCTGTTCATCACCCACGACCTGGCGGTGGTGCGGCAGATCGCCGACGACGTGCTCGTCATGTCTGTCGGCGCGATCGTGGAGAAAGCCACCACCGACGAGGTCTTCACGTCGCCGAAGGAGGAGTACACGCGGAAGCTGCTGGACGCGATTCCCGGCGGATCGATCCGGCTCGGCGCCTGACCCGCGGCGGCGCCGGGTAGCGTTCCAGTACGTGAGCGACCCGTTGCAGCCCCTCGTCGACCTTCCCGGTGTCCGCGAAGCCGCGGACCGTGCGCGCGACGCGCTCGGCGCGGTTCACCGGCACAAGACCAACCGGCGCGGCTGGCCGACCACGGCGGCCGAGGCGGCGGTCCGGGCGGCCCGCGCCTCCGCGTCGCTGGACGGGGGCAGCACCGAACTGCCCGCCCCCGGCGAGGCCGGCGACCCCATCCTGTCGGGTGCCCTGCGCGTCGGGCAGGCTCTCGACGGTGACGCCCTCACGCTTCTGCAGTCCACGTGGCAGCGGGCGCCCCTGCAGGCCCTTGCCCGGCTGCATCTGCTGGCCGCGGCCGACCTCGTGGAGGATCAGGAATTGCTCGGCAGGCCGCGAGCCGGGTCCGGCGTCGCGGAGCGGCTGGACGGTCTGGCTCAGCTCGTGACGGGAGGAACCGCTGCACCCGCGCCCGTTCTGGCGGCTGTGGTGCACGGGGAATTGTTGACGCTGAGGCCGTTCGGGGTGGGCGACGGCATCGTCGCGCGCGCCGCATCCCGTCTGGTCTCGGTGTCGAGCGGGCTCGATCCCCACAATCTCGGGGTTCCGGAGGTCAGCTGGCTGCGCCGGCAGCAGGCGTACCGCAACGGGGCAGCGGCCTTCGCCTCGGGCGAGCCGGACGGGGTCGGGAGCTGGGTCGTCCTCTGCTGCGGTGCGCTGGAGGCCGGGGCCCGTGAGGCCACGTCCATCGCGGAAGCGGCGGCAAGTTAACTCGAATCCGTTGCACTGCAACATGTTCCCGACATGTGAAACGGGCGGCGCTGCCGACTGGTGTCGACTTCGCCGCCCGTTAGCACGGACAACCGGTTACCAAGCGTGCAATGGTGGGTTGTGTGGGTGGCCTCGGCGAGAGTCCGAATATCGTCGGGTCGTCCTTGCAACCTGTGCAGGGTCCTTGCCGGTGAAGACTCGAGTCTCGCAGGCCCACAACGCTTTTGCCCTTATAGTGGCTTATGCTTCGCGTGGGTGCCTAGTGCCCGTGCTGGGAATCCTGGTCGGGAGATCGATCCTTCTCTTCTGGGTCGACCTTGGCCTTCCGTTCTTCCGTAACTCCTTTGTACCCCGTGACCCCCCTCACAGCAAGTATCAAATTAGGTTTGTGACCGTGTCGCGGGTTGCGGCGGTCAGCGCTTGCGGCGCAACACTCCATAGGTGAATGCGCCCGCCACCAGGGCCCCGACGCTCACCGCGGCGGTGGTCGCCAGGGTGGTGGCGGACGGCGCCTGGAGGCGCGCCCTGAGGGAGACCGGATTCGAGAAAGTCAATATGGGCCAACCGTTTCCGGCCGCGGCCTTCCGGAGCGCCCGGTCCGGGTTGACGGCCGTCGGGTGGCCGACCGCGGTCAGCATCGGCAGGTCGGTCACGGAGTCGGAGTAGGCGTAGCATGCCGACAGGTCGTAGTGGTATTCGTCGGCCAGTTGCCGCATCGCCTCGACCTTGCCCTCGCCGTAGCAGTAGAACTCCACCTCGCCCGTGTAGAGCCCGTCCGCGACCGCCATGCGGGTGGCCATGCTGCGTGTCGCCCCGAGTGCTTCGGCGATCGGCGTCACCACCTCCTCGCCCGACGCCGAGACGACGATGACGTCGTGACCCCGCAGCTTGTGGTCCGCGATGAGGTCGGCGGCCTCCGCGAACACCAGGGGGTCGACGATGTCGTGGAGGGTCTCGGCGACGACGGACCGGACCTGCTCCACGTTCCAGCCCGCGCACATGCTCGTGAGGTAGGCGCGCATCCGCTCCATCTGATCGTGGTCCGCGCCCGACAGCAGGAACAGGAACTGCGCGTAACTGCTCTTGAGGACGGACCGTCGATTGATCAGGCCCTGGTCGAAGAACGGTCTGCTGAACGCGAGGGTGCTGGATTTCGCGATGATCGTCTTGTCGAGGTCGAAGAATGCGGCAACCCGACCCGTCTCGGTGTGTCGACCTGTCTTGGCACTTCTCTGTGGCTTCGCGGTCACAATTTCCAAGGATATGCGGACTTCGGCCCGGGGTGCGCGTTCCGTGCAACGGCCCGGAACAGGGGCGTTCGGTATCTCCGACACCGTAAAACATTTGAACAGTTGAACTTGCAAATACTGATCTGGGGAGGTGTAGTATTGCTGATGTCCGGATTTGATCCGGACGATGTTCAGCCCGACCCCCCGGGGCTGAACACTGACGACCCTCGCCTCCTCCCCCCCTGGCGAGGGT
>NZ_JBFUHV010000276.1:0-8169 GCF_056402215.1 Rhodococcus sp. P4_B6
GCCCTTGGCAATCGCTGGGATGTGCTCGTACGGGCTACTCAGAGCAACGCGACCAAAGACCGCGACCGGCCAACATCCCGCGCGGCACACCGACTTCGTGTAACCGCACGGGAAGACTGGCAGGGGCGTCGAAGTCACCCGCAATCACTGCGCAGAGCGCCCAGCCGTAGCAGGGAAGGAAGTCGGAATGAACCATGCCGCACCTGATGACGGCGAACTGCGATATGCCGAGGACCTCGCCGTAGGAGACGAGTTCGACCTCGGGGAGTACCTCGTCACAGCGGAGGAGATCATGTCGTTCGCCGACCACTGGGATCCTCTGCACATACACACCGACGTCGCACTCGCCGAAGCAAGCCACTTCGGCACGATAATCGCGAGCGGCGTCCACACGCTCGCGGTATTCCAACGCCTCGCTGTCAACCGAGTATTCGGAAACTGGCACATAGTCGCAGGCCGAGCACTGCGTGAGGTGCAGTTCCGCGCACCGGTCCGTGCCGACACCTACTTGCGGGGTACTTTCAGCATCACCGCAATCGGTAATACCCACCCGCACTGGGATCGGGTGACAACCATCGGAACCCTATCGTCACGAGACTCGCAGCCTGTCATGACGCTTCAAATGGAGATGTACGTTCGTCGCCGTCCGCGTCCGAGCGAACACAGCGCCCTCTAGTTCACGGGCGAGAGGCGGCACGCGGACGGGTTCTATTCATCCACGAGTGTCCGAACAAACTGACTCGACAAGGAGATCACTATGACCGGTCGTCTGGAGGGCAAAGTCGCAGTAATCACCGGTACCGGCCGCGGAATGGCGCGGCAGGTCGCGTTGCGGTTCGCAGCCGAAGGAGCGTCGATCGTCGGATGYGACATCAACGCCGAAGCCGCCGAGGAAACACTCGCAATCGTGCGTGCGGCCGGCGGACGGATGGAATCGCTGCACCCGATCGACCTCTCGAACGAGGAGGAAGCGCACCAGCTACTCGAGTTCGCCGCCGGGAAATTTGGCGGCATCGACGTCCTACACAACAGCGCGATGCAGTTACGATTGGGAACAGTCGAAGACTCCAGCCTCGCGGACTGGAAATTCACCCTCGACCACACACTGACCGTTCCCTTCCTGGTCTCCAAACACGCCATTCCTCACCTACGCGCACGCGGCGGCGGCAGCATCATCTTCATGGGCTCGGTGGCCGGTTCCGATATAGGAACGGGATACCCGGGCAACCTCCCCATCATCCAGGCCTACTCAGTGGCCAAAGCTGGTGTCATCCGATTGGCAAGCTGCCTGACGAACGAAGTGGCCAGAGCAAACATCCGGGTGAACACGATCTCACCAGGCTGTGTGGCAACCCCGAACGGCCTCCTGTTCTACGGCACGGAAGGCACCGAACAACGCCGCGTTACGCTGACACCGAACCTGATTCCGCGCCTGGGGGAGCCCGAAGATATTGCAAGCGCGGCTGTCTATCTGGCCTCAGACGAGGCCTCCTGGGTTACGGGGCTCAACCTGGCCATCGATGGTGGTTCTTACGCATCCGGCGGAGCCGGCCTAGCGCGCCCCGACGACATCGCCGCCTACGCACCCGGGATGGCCGAGATGTCCGAGGTCGACCACTGGGCGACGAGTGGGCGACGCGCCCAATCGGGTGGTACCCCTCTTCGTCAGTAACAGTCGCGCATGCCACGCCGGAAGCCGTCGTCTCGACGTCGCCGAGCGGGCACAGTTCGGATTGCCAGCCGCTCGGGGCGGGGTGAGGCAGTGAGCGACCGAACTGCAGCAGACTTCGAGCGCTTAACTCGCCATGCTTGCCTACGTGCGGGACCACCTCCGGGCTTGGGAGAGCACAGATTTCCGGATCCCGACCACAGTTGTCGATCAGGTTCTAGATGAGCTCAACAGTCTCGAACGATCGCGTTCGGATCGGAATTGGTGCGCGCCGTGCAGTGGTGTGGGTGACCGACCGTCCGCCGCTGCCGGCAGTCGCCGCTCGAATGAAAAGAGGGGGTACATGTAGCGGCCACCGAGCTGGTATCCGCCGATGTCACCGCGTTCGCGTAACCGGCTGCCGGGGTTGCGTCGGTTGCTGTCGCGCGAACGCAGCACGTCGGTTGTGTGCTGAGTGCATCTGGGTGGCCACCGACTGCACGATGGCAGCCGACTGCTTCGGCGGCGTTCCCGATCGTGGGTGGTGTTCGTGCAGGTCGGGTCGCGGACCGGGCCGGGTGGTGCTTATGCTCGATCTCGGGAGTTTCGCCGAGCGGAGAGGTGCATCAGCATGGCCCGAAACAGCAGCAATCGGCCGGTCGGTGGCCCGGAGTTGACGGTCGGTGTCCGGGTGCTGGTCCGCAGGAGTGCCGGGGCCGATCTCACCGGTGAGGTGGTCGAGGATTATGCGGCGGTGACCGACCTTGGTGGTGGTGGGCACGAGTGGGCGCCGGTGCATCGGTGGGCGGTCGCGCTCGACGACGGGCGGCTGGTCTTCGCCGACACCGAAGACCTGACCATCGATCCGGGCTCCTACCACTCCGCCCCGGACCGGGATTCGGCTGTGCGGACACCCGGCCGACACCGGGGAGAGTGATCGGCGGTAGCCGCGTCGTGGCCGCTTCTGGGCGGCGTCATGCATCGTGCCCACGAATTGCGCTAGCAGTCAGTTGATTACATGACTGACGCGGATGAGGTCCTGAAGGTGGTACGTCGATTTCACCGCACGATCTGTCGGGGTATGCCTCAGTCGTGGCATAGCCGCACCGGACGTGTCTTGCGCTGTGGTGCTGTTCGGAACTGATGTTGCAGGCTTACCGTGTCCCGTATGAGAGGTGATGAGGCGCGCGTGGCCCGGGACTTCGCGGGGTGGTTGTCATCTCAGGGCTGGACGGTGCGAACGGATACGGAGTTCGTCGACATCGTTGCCGAGAAAGATGGACGGCGGCTCTACGCCGAGGTCAAGGGTGCGACGACCGCGCCGGGGTTGGATGTCGATACCGCGATCGGGCAGCTGGTGAGGCGGATGCCGAGCGAGGCGGATCAGTCGGTGTCGTTTGCGTTGGTCGTGCGGGACGAGCCTGGTTCGGTGGAAGCTGCGGTGCGGGCACCTCAGCGGATTCTGGATCTGTTGGGGATGGCGCTGTATGCGGTCGACGAGGACGGTGGCGTGCGGCAGCTCTTCGGCCGCGCATGAAGATTGTCCTCGGTACGGGCCGGCCACGGCCAGCAAGTGGCCGGTAGCATCACCACGCCCCACGATGGTGGGGATGGTGCGGTGATGGGGCGGTAGCTCAGTCGGTTAGAGCCGTGGACTCATAATCCATTGGTCGCGGGTTCGAGCCCCGCCCGCCCCACCGCGTCGCCGAAAGGCCCGTGGAAGGGCGATGGCCGGCTGCCGCTCCGGCGGGGCAAGTGTGTGCGATGCAGTTGCAGTGGCGGATGCCGCTCAGTCTGGAGGTGTCCGGGTCGTCGGATGCTCCGACGTTCTCAGGCGCAGTCCCGGCAGATCAACTGTGTAGCGTCGGCGAGGCGGCTGCGGTGATGGACCAGGAAGCAACTGGTGCAGGTGAACTCGTCGGCCTGCTTGGGGATGACGCGGACGGTGAATTCTTCACCGGACAGGTCGGCGCCGGGCAGTTCGAAGGACTCTGCGGTGTCGGAGTCTTCAACGTCGACGACGGGGGACTGGGTGTCTTTCCGGCTGACGGTCAGCTGTTCAAGGGAGGTGTCCGGCTCGTCGGATTCGGTGACTCTGGGGGCGTCGTAGTCGGTGGCCATGGCTGTTGCGTCCTCATACTCAGGTTGTTCGGACTCGCCAGGGCAGGAGGGGTTCGGTGGCGCGATGCAACCGGGCGGCTTCCGCTCGATCCCAGGCGGGCGGGGATCGTGCTCCGTCGGTTCGGTTCGGTGGCCGCCGGGTTGTCTCATTGTCGTTTGTTGTCAGGGGAATTGGCTCTGTCGGTGTGGGCGGGTGGGGGTTGAGGATTAACATTCGCCGTGTCTGGTGGACCCCTCGGTTCCCACCAGCGCTGACGGCGGGTGTGTGAATGCCTGTCTGTCGGCCCGTCGGACAGGCGCCCTGCAGTCGGTACTGCGCCCGCTCTGCCGCGCCATCCGGCGTGGGTCGACATCGTCGCCGACGCAACTACCTTGGCATGATAGTTACATACCATGCCATGGTTATGGGGGGAACTGTGTATTATTGTGGCATGAGATCGGATAGTCGTGCTGCTCAGGTGGTGGCGCTGGCTGCTGAGCAGGGGGGTGTGGTGACCAGCCGGCAGGCGCGGGCGGTGACGTCGGTGTCGGTGCAGCAGCTCAAGCGGATGGTCGATTCGGGGGTGCTCGAGCGGCTGCATCATGGGCTGTACCGTCTGGCGCGGATGCCGGAGGATGTTCATCTTGATGAGCGGGTGGCGTGGCTGGCGCTGGACCCGGATGTGGTGGTGTGGGAGCGGCTGGATCAGCCGCTCCCGACCGGGGTGCTCTCGCATCGCACCGCCGCCGGCCTGCTTGGGCTGGGGGATCTGGATGCCGATGTGGTGGAGCTGACCGCGACCCGGCGGATCCGGCTGTCGCTGCCCGCCGTGAGAGTGCATCGGGGTGTGCTGTCGCGGGAGGATTGGCAGCTCGTCGACGGGCTGCCGGTGACCACCCCGGTCCGCACCATCGCTGATCTGGCCGCCGCCGGGACCGATGCCGGGCATCTGGCGTCGGTGGTCCGCGACGCCCTCACCCGAGGGCTGGTCACGGTGGAGGAGGTGGTGGCGGTGCTGACCCCATATGCCTTCGATTACGGGCACCGGGCGCTGGACGGGCAGGGCTTCCTCGAGGTGCTGATCGCGCAGGCGGGGGTGCCGGCCACCACCCTGGCCCTCGCGGACCTCGCCCGCAAGAACACCACCACCACCGACACTGCCGCTACTGGGGCCGCACCGGATGCCGGGCAGCTGAGCGTCGCCGCCCTGATGAAGGCGGTGACCGAGTCACCGCAGGCGCGGGACGCGCTGCTGCGGTCGCTCGCCGCCGCTCTCGGGCAGTCCACCGCAACTGCGAGCGGCAGTGAAACCACCGACGCCGACCCCGGGGCGGCCGGACCCGCCGCCCAGCCGGCGGACGGCACCAGCACGACCGGATCCGGCCGGACGGCCCGGACGGCCCGGACGGCTCGGTCGGCGAAGACGGCCGACCGGTGAGCCCGGCGCCGCGGTCCCCGCAGGCGGTGCGGGCCAGTATCACCGACCGCCTCAACCGGTACGCCCACGACCACGGCCAGAACATCGCCCTGGTGCGCCGCCGCTTCGTCATCGCCCGCTTCCTCACCCGCGTCTTCGATACCGACCCGGACGGGTGGATCCTCAAGGGCGGCATCGGAATGATGGTGCGCCTGCCGCAGGCCCGCTACAGCAAGGACATCGACCTCCTCGCCGCCACCGACCTTCCGGACTCGGTCGACGAGCTGCGCCGCACGGTCCGCGACCACCACCTCGACCACTTCCGCTTCGAGGTCGGCCCGTCCACCGAGCTCAGCCACGACAAGGGGGTCACGGTCACCGTCACCGCCTCCCTCGGCGGCAAGACGTACGACAGCTTCTCCCTCGATGTCGTCGGCAGCCGCCGCACCCTCGTCGGAGAAATCGAACGCCGCCCGATCCCGCGGCTGGTCGACACCGACGACTTCCCACCCGAGACCAGCGTCCCGCTGTATCCGCTGGCCGATCAGATCGCGGACAAGATCTGCGCACTCTACGAGGTGCACGGTGCGGCGGGGGCGGCGTCGGGACGGTTCCGTGATCTGGTGGATCTGCTGCTGATCAGCATGTTCCTGCCCATCGATCTGACCTCCACCGTCGACGCGGTCGAACGGGAACGGCGCGTCCGCGGCCTGCCCGCACTGCCGGCCACGCTGGTGAGCCCGGGCCCGGCCTGGGCGACGCAGTGGGCCAAGGCCGCCCGCAACTCTCCACTGACCACGGACCTCCACGACCTCGAGAGCGCGCTGGCTGCGGCGGGCCGATGCTACGACCGCATACTCGGCTCGCTCCCCACTGCCCGGCAGTCGGCGGTGTGGAGCCATGAGCGCAGCGCCTGGGAGACAGCAGCGCAGCAGGGTGTCAGAGTCGCGGACCTTGAATGAGACCAGAGCTCGGATGATCGCGAGTACCCGAGAGTCATCCTCGGCGAGTGTCATTCACGCGAACGGCAACGCAGGGAGTGTAGGGACGACATGTCCGTCCCCCCAGCTACGGCATCGGGCGCCGGTGCGAGAACCCGATCGGCCAAAAGGCGGACCGGCTGAATCCCGAGGGTATCCAGATGACCCATCCGCTCACCACATTGTTGGGTCCAGAAACTCATCTCTCTACGTTGTGGTCGATAGGGCGGGGGAACCAGGATCACGGTTGCTGGCGCCGAACCGAGGGGCGTCCGGTTGAGCCCAGACGAGCCCAGACGAGCCCAGACGAGCGCAGGCAACGTTGCCGTTCACCGACGTCGGGGCAGGATAGGGGGTCGCAGAAAGTAGCATCGGCGGGTGTGAAGAATCGGCCCTTGTGTGGACGTGCGACAAATGCGGGTGGCTCCTGTCAGGCCCCGGTGCGGTATTCGAGGCCGTTGGAGCGTTTCGCGCCGGCGTGCCGGGCGCATGTGACGGCGGCGGAAGCCGCGGAGATCGACGCGGATCCTTTGTGGTCTGACGAGGGCCAGGTGCTGTGGTGTCTGCAGCGGCACGCGAAGGCGGCGGATCTGGTCGCTCCGGCGCAGATCGCCGCGGAGTTGGGCTGCCAGGTTCCGCGGGTGATGTCTGTACTGGAAAGGCTCGAAGCCGGCGGGGAAGTGGCAAGTCACTCTGAGGGTCGGCGCCGGATGTGGGGCACCGCGGAGCAGGTGCGGCGTCTGGACGAGGCGGGCCGGCAAGCTGAAGCTGACCGGGTTGCCTCCGCCCGGAGAACCGCTGACCGTAATACGGCGCTGAGGAAGGTGGGGGAACGACTCGAGGGAGTGTTTGCCGGACGGGACATCGGCGTGACGAGCCTGACACGGATGGTGGGCTACGAACCGGCGCAGGTGCGTCCGGATCCATTGATCATTACCGTCGACGACCCCGAGGCGGCGGAATGGTTGCTGAACCGGCTCAGCGCGGCGAGCCGGTCAACGGAGGAACCCACGCAGTTGCAATGGTCGGAGCATTGGGAGCGTCTGCACGAACTGTTGGATGCCCTGCGGTGGGCGGGGTGGTCGACGGACGAGGACGAGCCGTGGGGTGAGTTCGTCCCGGATATCGGGCCGATCCTGGCAACGCGGATGCGTCGAACATGTATGGCAATCGATGTGGAGTACCAGCCCCAACAGGGCGCATTGCTGTTGCAATCGTTCGACGGTTTCGGAGACGAAGAATCGTCGGAACTGTTCAGCATGCTCGATGACGACGAGGTCATCGACCTCGCGGGAGACATCGACCAGCAACAGCGTGCGGTGACCCAGCGTGCCGGTGAGTGGGGATTGCTCGATGCCACCCGAATAGCGCTTTCGGACAGCGCTGTGGTGTCGCTTCCGGACTTCATGATGGGCAAGTACGCCGAGTGGATCTTCGCGGTAGCGGCCGTGGAACGCGACGTCACGGCCGAACAGGTAATCGCCGATGTGACGACGTCGGACGAGTTGGTGACCTTTATGACCGCGGTCGTAGGGATGCTGGCCAGCGACGTTCTCCCTGACTGTGTACCGGACGCTGTTGTGTTGGGGATCGCCGCGTGGTGTTGGCGCAACGACACCGCCGTCGAAGCGTGGCACCTGGCCGACGACGTTCTGATGGCCCGGGTCAACATCGCGGTCACCGCGGCAATCCGTCCCCACATCGACCCAATCGACGGGATCGACTGGGACGGCATACGGGTCGTGCTGACCGACTCCACCTGGACGCTGCCGGACGGTCGAGTGATCGCCGATTTGTTCGGCGACGGATGGGCCCAGGTCCAAGAGACCGTCGGCTCGCGACTGGATGCGTGGCGGGAGATTGACGCGCAGATCCTGGGCGGCGGAGCCACGATGCGGTTTCTGACGATCGGAGGCTCGACCGAGTACACCCGGCACTGGTGGGGGCAGGGCCGTTGGCGGGCGATCTGTACTGAGATTGTGCGCGATGCCATCAAGGCAGGGATCGATCTGCCGTCACCGTA
>NZ_JBFUHV010000277.1:0-8156 GCF_056402215.1 Rhodococcus sp. P4_B6
GGCCTGCGGTGGCCGGCGACGATCACCTTGGGTGCCAGCTTCTCCACCAGATCCACGGTCTCGAGCCAGTCTTGCCATTCCTCGGGCGTCGACAGGCCGAGCATCGGGTGGATCTCGTTGTAGATGGAGTCACCGGCAACGACGACATCGATCTCCGGGATGTGCACGATTGTCGTGGGATGGATGTCGGCCTGCTTCACCTCGACGATGTTGAGAGGCGAGCCGTCGACGTAGAGCGTGTTGTCGTCGATCGGGTCGGGGAGCGCGTCACTGACGACGCAGGCGTCGCCGAACAGCATCGCCCACTGCTGTTGCTGTAGTTCCATGGATTCCTTCATGGCCTCGACCACGTGGGGCAGCGCAACGCATTTCGCGTCCGGGAACCGCTCCTTGAGGGGACCGATGCCCAGGTAGTGATCGGCGTGGGCGTGCGTCACGTAGATCGTCGTGAGTTGCTTCCCGGTGCGCTCGATCAGGTCCCCCAGGTCCCGGACGTCATCCTTGAGGTACTGCGCGTCGATGAGCACAGCTTCGGTCGGACCGGTGATCAACGTCGCAGTGGTCGGCGAGAACGTGCCGCGGGGAATGTCAGGCCAGTCTCCCGCGGGGATCTCGGGCCAGCGACCGACGTACACGGTCGCTCGGATCGGCGGGGCGGCTGCGGCGGGCGGGCGGGTGTCGGTATTCATGAAGTGCCTCCAGAATGGGGGTGATTGGTCAGTGGCATCGGGTGGGCCTGCGGCCCACCGCGGTTAGTTCAACGGTATGAGCGCGCCGTTTCCGGGACATAGGTCGGCCGTGCCGGACACCGGTACACAGCCGCCACGATTCGCTCGGCGTGACGAACCGGCCCCATGGCCAGTAGGTCGTCTCCCTTGGTCATCAGCCATGCCCCGGTGGGTTCGCAGCACGGGTGGCTGCGTAGCGGGCGAAGGTTTCCAGCAGGGACGGGTCGTCGATCGATCGTGCTTCGGCGACCGCGGAGACGTCGTTGCCTTGCAGGATGCGCTTGACCGGGACTTCGAGCTTCTTGCCCGTTCGGGTGTGCGGGATCGCCCTGACGACGATCACGTCGTCCGGTACGACTCGGGGTGAGACCGCCTCGCGGATCCGCCCGATGATGCGTTCGCGGAGCGCGTCGTCGAGTTCGGCGTGATCGGACAGTGCGACGAACAGCGGCATCCAGTACTCACCGTTCTGCTGCTCCGCCCCGATGACGAGGGCTTCCTCTACCTCCGGGAGTTCTTCGACGACGCGATAGATGTCGGCGGTACCGAACCGGATCCCGTTACGGTTCAGCGTGGAATCAGAGCGTCCGTGGACGATCACGGTGTTGCGTTCGGTGATGGTGACCCAGTCACCATGCCGCCAGACCCCGGGGTAGCTCTCGAAATAGGTCTCTCGGTAGCGGGCCCCGTCGCCGTCGTTCCAGAATCTGGTCGGCATGGACGGCATCGGCTGGGTGACCACCAGCTCGCCCACGGCATCGCGCAGGCTGCGGCCGTCGGCGTCCCACGAGTCAAGGGCCACGCCCAGGTATGGGGCCGTGATCTCTCCGGCCCGCACCGGCAGGATCGGCACGAAGCCCGCGAATCCGCTGGCGACATCGGTTCCCCCTGTCACCGAGGCGAGCGGCACATCGCGGCCGATGTGATCGGCAACCCAGGAGTGCAGCTCGGCAGGGACCACGGAGCCGGTGGCCCCGAGGGTCCTCAGTCGACGCAGGTCGTGGTCGGTGCCGGGTGACCGGCCCGCTCGGGCGCAGGCCTGGAGGTATGCCGGGCTCGTGCCCAGCACGGTGATCTTGTGCCGGGCTGCGAGCGCCCATAGCGCGTCGTCGGTCGGGTACGACGGACTTCCGTCGTAGCAGACGATCGTCGCGCCGACGAGGAGGCCGCTCACGAGGGAGTTCCAGACCATCCAGCTCGGCGAGGTGTACCACAGGTACGTGTCGGAAGGCCCTAGGTCGAGATGGAGGGCCAGGGCTTTGAGGTGCTCGAGCACGACTCCACCGTGGCCGTGAACAAACCCCTTCGGCTTCCCGGTCGTCCCCGAGGAGAACAGCACCCAGAGGGGGTGGTCGAACCGCACGTGCGCGGGCGTCATGGCCGGCCCACCCCCGGTGACTGCCTCGACCCAGGGTGTGGTGCCTGCGGGAACACTCGTACCAGAGTGGAGTCGATCGACGACGAGCACCTCACGCAGCGTCGGCATCCCGGCCTGCAGGGCTGGCAGGGCCGCGAGGCGGTCGACCTCGCGTCCGCCGAAGCGGTAGCCGTCGGCCGTGACGAGGACCACCGGCGCGAGCTGTCCGAGGCGGTCGACGACCGCTTCGGGTTGATAGTCCTGTCCGCAGCACGACCAGGTCGCTCCAACGCTCGCGGTGGCGAGGAAGGCGATGACCGCCTCGGCAACGTTGGGGAGGTATCCGACCACACAGTCGCCCTCGCCGACGCCCCGGGCGCGCAGCCAGTTCGCCAGCGCGGTCACCTGGCAGGCGAGTTCGGTCCAGGAAACCGTCCGCGGCCCGGGCCCGCCAGGTTCGGAATCGTCGATGATCGCTGGGCGGGACGACTGGGCGTGGCTCAGCACCATGTCCACATAATTCAGCCGCCTGCCGGGAAACCATTCGGCGAAGGGCATCTCCCGGGTTGCCAGCACCGGGCCAACGCCGGTCATGGTCACCCCGAAGTAGTCCTTCATCGACGCCCAGAACTCCTCCGGACTGGTCACCGACCAGTCCCACAAGGACTGGTAGGAGGTGGCCTCGAATCGGCCCGTCGCCTGCAGCCAGTCGATGAAGTCACTGATCCGGGCGTCGGCGATCCGTTCTGCCGAGGGCGACCAGGCGATGTCCCCGGGTCCGATCGAACTCACCTCCACGGTCGCGTCCATTCCGAAATCCATATCTGCACCCTTCTTCACGCGTTGCTAGTCAGAACGGGCATCAGCAGCCGTGGCTTTCCCGATACTCGCTCGGCGAGACCCCGAAGCAGCGGTGGAACTCCCGGCGAAGGTGGCTGGGGTCGTAGAAGCACCATCGGTGAGCGATCGTCGCGATGGTCATGTCGGAGTTCACAAGCTCCTCGCGGACCGCGGCCATACGCCGTGCACGCACGAGAGCGGTCATGGTGTCCCCGGTCAGCGAGAAGGCCCGGTGGATGGTTCGTGTCGAGACGTTGTGGGCGGCCGCAAGATCCTCGATATGGATCGGACCGCTACGAAGATTGCGCGTGATCCAGTTGTCAATCTGCGCACGCAAAGCAGCCAAGGCCGATCGACCTGTGACAGAGCCGCTCTCTGCGCGGATGATGCCGACAGTCAGTGCCACCAGCGCCCGGCGGGCCGCCTCGATCTCCGAGGGACGCATGGCTGGTAGCCGGCTCCAGACCTGGTCAAGGGTCGTAACCAGAACGCCAACCAGCGGCCGGTCCTGCTCGAGCACGACACAGCCAGGAATGTTCGCGTCGCAACCAGCTGCCAGCAGCGCGGCCCGCGGCAGGGTCAGCGTGCGTTTCCTGACCCGCTCCGGCACCGAGAAGCCGTCACCGTCGTAACCGCCGGTCGCCACGACCACTGTCCCGTTCACCGGCGCGGCATCCGTGCCCGCGAAGGAAAGTCGCTCGTCGCCCCAGGCACCTGCCACGACCACGACGACATCGCGCTCAGCGGCACGATCTTTACCCAGCGACAGCACGCTGTGCAGGGGCGGGCAGTCCCAGTCCGCGAGCTGGAGGTCGCCGACCTCTCGCGAACGCAAGCGAGTGGCATTGCCCCGCCTCTTGCGGTGTTGCACCGTCATGGGCCCCGAGACATCGCGGACCGCAGTCTCCCAGCGGGCCCCAGGCCCGGCCGCCTCGACGTCAAGGACATCGATTTCGGTGGCTATGGTCGCGGTCATCGGGGCCTCCCAAAGCAGTGGACTAGGTTTGATGTGCCTGTACAGCCTGCCTGTGGACCACACCGGGGGACATTGTGTGAATGACGTATCCCATTACCTATTCGCGCTCCGGCCCGACCGCTCCCCGTCGGGCCGGAGCGTTAGTCTGGTCGGACCATGGCTTCACGGTCGGCGAACCAGCCGGACAACCTGCCCGCGGATCTGACGAGTTTCGTAGGCCGTCGATCCGAGACCCAGACTGTCCGAAAGCTTCTCTCCGTCGACCGGCTCGTCACGTTGACCGGGGTAGGCGGGGTCGGCAAAACCCGCCTCGCACTGCGGGTTGCCCGTGATGTCCGCCGCGCCTTCCCAGATGGGGTTTGCCTGGTCGAACTGGCATCTCTGAAGGACCCAGACCTGCTGCCGCACACGCTGATAGATGCACTCGGGATTCGCGAGCAGTCAGCCCCCGCCCCGTTGGTCCTCACCGACTACTTGCGCCCCCGGCACACCTTGATAGTCCTCGACAACTGCGAGCACATACTCGAGGCAGCCGCGGACCTGGTGGACCGGCTGCTCCGGGCGGCGCCGAAACTGCGGATCCTCGCCACGAGCCGACAAGCGCTGATGATCGCCGGTGAGCATGTGTACCCGGTTCCAACGCTCCCGGTGCCCGACGTCGATGTCCGTCTCGCTCCCGGCTCGGCGACGCAGTTCGCGGCGGTCGACCTGTTCGCCGCCCGGGGGGCTGCGGTCGTTCCCGGCTTCGAGATCACCCCCGACAATGAACAGGCGGTCATCCAGCTCTGCCAGCGACTGGAGGGGATCCCGTTGGCGATCGAACTGGCAGCGGTACGGTTGCGCGTGCTCACGGTGGAGGACCTCGCGCATCGGCTGGATAGTCGGTTCGAGCTGCTTCGCGAGGGCAGTCGTAACTTGCCGGAGCGGCATCAGACTCTTCAGGCCCTCATAGACTGGAGCTACGAGCTGTGTACTCCGGCGGAGCAGACCCTGTGGGCGCGCGCATCAGTGTTCGCTGGTGGGTTCGGTCTTGACGCGCTCGAGGCTGTCTGCGCGGACGAGTTGCTTGCCGAGGAGGTCATTCTCGACACGGTGGCCGGGCTGACCGACAAGTCGATCTTGACCCGAGGCGAGCACGGCGGGCGTGTCAGGTTCCGCATGTTGGAGACTATCCGGGAGTACGGCCAGGCCCGACTACGAGAGTCCGGCTCCGAAGCGAAGGTGCAGCGCAGGCACAGAGATTGGTACTGGCGGCTGATCGAGAAGGCTGCCGCGCAGTGGTTCGGTCCGGGACAGGAGGCCTGGGCGGCTCTGCTCCGTGTGGAGCATCCGAACGTGCGCTCGGCGCTCGAATTCTGCCTCGCGCGGCCGGACGAGGTGCGCGTCGGACTGCGGATGGCGGGCCTGCCCTGGTTCCTCTGGACTGCGCTCGGCTTCATGACCGAAGGCCGCCTGTGGCTGGACCGGGCGTTGGCAATGGATCAAGAACCGAGTCTCGAGCGGGTTTGGGCGCTGGGCACCGCCGCTGACATCGCTGTCTTCCAGGGCGATGAGGCTGCTGCTACTGCACTGATCGACGCCGTCCACGATCTGGCGGGCCGACTGGGCGACCCACGGGGCCTGGCTTACGCAACCCATATGCTCGGCCTACGCGAACTGGGCACCGACCCGAGCGCTGCGATTCCACTGTTGGTTGAAGCGCTCGAGCGATATGGGTGCGCCGACGTACCCGCCGACTACCCCAACAGTGTGCGCCCTGCACTGACCATGGCCTACGTGCTGTCCGGCGAGCTTGACCGAGCCGCCGACGTGGCCGAGGAGGCTTGCGCGCAATGTGAGCAGGCCGGCGAGCGTTGGCTGTTGTCCTACGCCATGTGGGCCAGGGGCTTCCTGAAGCTTCTCCAGGGCGAGCTCGAGCAGGCCGAAGCCGATCTGTGCGAGGCGCTCCGGCTCAAGCGGTTCACCCAGGACAACCTGGGCTTGGCATTCATCCTGGACGCTCTCGCCTGGACCGCCGCGGCGAGCGGCGATTCCGAGCGGGCCGCCGTGCTCCTCGGCGCATCGGACCAGGCCTGGCAGACCATTGGCGTCCCACTGCTCGGGGCGAAACACCTGCTCGCGCGGCGCGAACAGTTCGAGAACATGGCTCGGCGGGCGATGGGCAACCCTGGCTTCGACACCGCGTTTGCGCGTGGAGGCCAGCTCACCGTCGAGGAGATGCTGACCTTCGCGCTCCGAGAGCACCGAGTCTCCCCCGTCGAGACCCGACAGGCCGACAGCTTGTTGACACCTCGAGAGCGCGAGGTCGCGGACCTGGTGGCGCAGGGAATGTCGAGCAAGGACGTGGCGGCCAAGCTGGTCATCTCCCGACGCACCGTCGACGTACACGTGGAGCACATCTTCGCCAAACTTGGGTTCAACTCCCGCACTCAGATCGCGACCTGGGTGGCACAACGGCGCGCGCCGGAATCGCCAAATCGGTGATAGCTGGGCGGCGACTGTCGCCGACACGGTGACCTCGCGATCTCGGAGCCGCGAGATCTAGGCGGACGCCGCGGCGGGCTGTTCTCCGGCGCAGGTCTCGCCCACTTCGGTGACAGCTGTTCTCGAATCCCGCAGTCCAGCAACACGTATCAAGAAGACTTGTCGAGGGGTTGCCGGTCGGCGCACCCGACCATTCGAAGGGCGAGTTCGACGTAGCGAGCCGCGATAATGCGTGGGTCGGAGTAGGTGTGGGAGGGGAACCACCTGCTGACATCGACGCCGAGGGACGTGATTGCCAGCGCGGCGGCCTCGATGTCGAAGGGATGAAAGTCGCCTGCCGTTGCGCCGGCTTCGATGATCCGCGTGAACACCTTCGTGGTGGACCGGCGGATGTCCGCAATGACTGCGAAGTGCTCGGGCGAGAGCGAGCGTAGTTCGTACTGCGCGACCCGGGCGCTGGCGCGGTTGTCGGCGTGCCAGATCACGTAGGCCGTCACGGTCGACGTCAGCCGGTCGGGCGCCGCGACGTCGGGGCAATCAGCGGCGGTGATGGCCGCCAGTACCGAATGGTGGCCCTCGAGGCTGATGGCGTAGAGAAGGGATTCCTTGGTCTTGTAGTGCGGGTAGACCGCTCCTGGACTCATGTCGAGGCTGGCGGCGATCTCCCGGGTAGTGGTGGCGCCATACCCCTTGGCGGCGAACACCTCGATGGCCGCGGCCCGTATCCGCGCAGCGGCTTTCGAGGTACCCAGCTCGCCGACCGCTGCGGTTAGCGATGCATCCATCACACTGTTGCCTCTCGGTTGGCGGGGTTGACAGGTCTCCGCCGACACCATCAGTATATGCAAGCGCATAGAAAATATGCGGTTGCATATTTTTGAGCTGCATAGCTTTCACACCTCCGTCGTCAGACGACCCGCACCCAGGAGTTCCGCATGCCCGAGGCTGTCATCGTTTCCATCGCCCGTTCGCCGATCGGTCGCGCCATGAAGGGATCGCTCAAGGGCATGCGCCCCGACGACCTCGCCGCGCAGATGGTCCAGGCGGCACTCGACAAGGTGCCCGCGCTCGACCCCACCGACATCAACGACCTCATCCTGGGCTGCGGCCTGCCCGGCGGCGAGCAGGGCTTCAACATGGGCCGCAACGTCGCCGTGCAGCTCGGCTACGATTTCATCCCCGGCACCACCATCACCCGGTACTGTTCGTCGTCGCTGCAGACCACCCGCATGGCACTGCACGCGATCAAGGCCGGTGAGGGCGACGTCTTCATCTCCGCCGGCGTCGAGACCGTCTCCCGGTTCACCGCGGGCAACTCCGACTCGCTGCCCGACACCCAGAACCCGCTGTACGCCGACGCGCAGACCCGCACCGAGAAGCTCGCCCAGGGCGGCCAGCAGTGGGTCGACCCGCGCGAGGAAGGGCTGGTCCCCGACACCTACATCGCGATGGGCCAGACCGCCGAGAACGTCGCACAGATCACCGGCATCACCCGCGAAGAGCAGGACCGGTGGGCGGTGCGCTCGCAGAACCGCGCCGAGGCGGCAATCAACGAGGGCTTCTTCGCACGGGAGATCACCCCGGTGACCCTGCCCGACGGCACCGTCGTGTCCACCGACGACGGCCCCCGCGCCGGCACCACCTACGAGGCCGTCAGCCAGCTGAAGCCGGTGTTCCGGCCGGATGGCACCGTCACCGCCGGCAACGCGTGCCCGCTCAACGACGGCGCCGCCGCCCTGGTGATCATGTCCGACACCAAGGCCAAGGAACT
>NZ_JBFUHV010000278.1:0-7742 GCF_056402215.1 Rhodococcus sp. P4_B6
ACGCCGGCCACCGCAGGCCCGACGGCGACGACCACGCCGTCGATCCCATGATCGCCGAAACACGTTCCTACATCCAGGACTTCGCGGCTGCCTACGAGGTTGCAAGCGATGCGGAGGACCTGGTCCGCATCATGTCGGCGAAGTACCCGGGGCATGGAAACCTCTGGACCTTGCAGTTCTCGGCCATGAACGCGATCCAGCTTCGAGACGCAGGTTCGACCGCGGCGGAAATCCGGCCGTAACTTCCCAGGCTGGACCCCACGCCAGCGAACGACGCCGCAGCTCGGGACTCGCAGAACAGCGAGCCTCGAGCCTCGGCGCGGGACCCTCCTGCCCCGGCCCATCGCGGCGATGGGTGCAGTTCTAGGCGCTCGGCTGGGCACCGCCACTCGATACCGCGTGGTGGCCGCGAGACATTGTGCGGCTCGCTCACCGCGCAACGGCACCACGGTCGAGTCGTACGTCGCGCCGTGAAACAGGCGGGCCGAACCGGGTGCGTCTCGACGGCCGGCCCAGTCCCGAAACGGATATCGATGGATTTCGCGGCCGGGGTAACGGCAAACCGAACGTGGCGGACGTGTCCTCGGAGTGGGCGCAAGCATCCCTTCAATGGTGTGTTCCACGTCACTACCGTCTTCAACAAGCGTACAAATTTCGGAAGGATCGCTCATGCCACGTGAGGATATTGAATTCTCAGCGGACAATGTCACTTTGCGCGGATGGTTCTATCCCGCAGAAGGGGCCGATTCCAAGGGCCCACTGGTGGTGATGGTCCATGGACTGTCCGCCGTCAAGGAAATGTATCTCGACGACTACGCCGAGTCCTTTTCCCAAGCGGGACTGAACGTTCTGGTGTACGACCACCGAAACTTCGGCGCGAGCGACGGCGTTCCGCGTCAGCACATCGATTCGATCACCCAGGCCCGCGACCTTCGTCACGCCATCACGTATGCGACTGGCCGCGAGGACGTCGACCCCGGCCGTGTCGGCATCTGGGGATCCAGCCATGGCGGCGGCCTCGTGCTGAGTGTGGCCGCGGTCGATCGTCGGGTGCGAGCCGTTGTCGCTCAGGTCCCGTTCATCAGTGGGTCCGGTCAGATGACGCGGCTCGTTCGTCCCGACTTCCTGCCAACGGTGCGCGCCCAGTTGGACGGCGAACGACGCAGCCTCTACGACGGCGGGGAGCCCACGCTCATGCCGGCCGTGGACGCCGATCCGCTGGCTCCCGCGCTGATGTCCAGCGTCGAATCCTGGGAGTTCTTCACCAAAACCGCGCAGGACAGGGCTCCGTCCTGGCGCAACGAGGTGACCCTCGGTTCGCTCGAGCGGATCGTCGAGTTCGAGCCCGGCGATGGAATCCACCGGATCTCACCGACCCCACTACTGATGATCGTGGCCGACCAAGACATCAGTGCGTACGCAGAACTCGCCTTCGAGGCCTACGAACGGGCCCTGCAGCCCAAGCAGTTGCTCGTGCTGCCTTGTGGCCACTTCGACGTGTATACCGGTGCCGCGTTCGAAGCGTCGTCTCAGGCTGCGTGCGAGCACTTTGTGCGCGCCCTGGCGTAGGACCCGTCCGCGACTACGGGTCCATCGAGAACCTTCGTGCGGGCAACATCAGACCTCAGTTTGATGAGCCCATTCGGACCGCGCGACAGAAGCAATCGCTATCGCGGCACAAGTCCCGCCGCACCAATCCAATGAGGAGGAACCGCCATGCCGTACTGGGAGATCTTCACCCCCGAGAACGCCTTCACCCCCGAGGACAAGGAGCAGCTGTCCGAGGCGATCACGTCGATCTACGTGGACTACGTCAACCTACCCCGGTTCTACGTGGTCGTCCTGTTCAAGGACATGCCGAAGGAGACGATGTATGTCGGGGGAAAGGCGAACAACAACTTCGTCCGGATCCGACTCGATCACATCGCCCGGCAGATGGAGACCGCAGAGGTTCGCGCACTGATGATGACAGTGGCCGAGGAGAAGCTCGCGCCCTTCATCAAGGAGCGCGGCTTCGACTGGGAGATCCACATCGACGAGACCCCCATGGACCTCTGGCGCACGCAGGGTCTCGTGCCGCCGCCGCCGGAGTCGGACATGGAGAAGCTCTGGGCCAAGGAGAACCGACCCATTCCGTACGACGTCGCTGCCTCGTGACTGAGGATCCCGGGGTACGGCGGCGCTGTGCCCCGGCCCTTGTCGGTCCTCTCATCCCGCGGAACTCGAACTGGCTCAGTACATCGTCTAATGGAAAGGAAGGTGGCCATGCCTGCATCACTCGAAGGTAAGGTCGTGATCGTCACTGGATCGGGCGGCGGAATCGGCGCTGTGATCGCCGCCCGGTTCGCGAAGGAAGGCGCTCGGGTTGTCGTCTCCGATCGCCACCGCGGAGCCGCCGAGGCAGTTGTTTCCCGCATCCCCGGCGCGAGCGCAATCCCGGCTGATGTGACCCGCGAGCAGGACGTTTCTGCGCTGATAGAACGGACTGTCGAAGAGCATGGGGCTTTGCATCACGTGGTCGCCAACGCTGGGATAATCAGCGCATCGCATCCGATCGCGGAGACGCCGCTCGATGTTTGGCGATCCACCATGTCAGTGAACCTTGACGGTGTCTTCCTGACCATCAAGCACAGCGCGGCGGCTATCGCGAATTCCGGTGGTGGATCGATCCTCACCCTCTCGTCCATTTCGGGGACCGGGGGCACACCTCTCGCGGCGGCTTACGGGGCGTCGAAAGCTGCAGTTCGTAACCTCACCGCAACAGCTGCAGGTGAACTCAGAGCACAGAACGTCCGAGTCAACGCCCTGGTGCCCGGCTACGTTGATACTCCGCTCATTGACTCTGAAGTCCCAGTTTGGGAGTCCACCATGGGCCTCGCCCCTGGCGGTTTCGCTCAGGTAATCGACCAGAGGCAGGGGCGGTTGATATCCCCAGAGAATATCGCAGATGCGGCTCTTTTCCTCACTTCGGACCAAGCTTCGATGATCACCGGGAGTGCCTTGACCGTCGACGGCGGTTTCACGAGCCAATTGTTCTGAAAAGTTCATAGGATGGGTTGTGTCACGGGAGTCCAACGTGAGGTCACCATAATTCAATGCCCGGCGAAATACAGCGGACTGCCCGGGAAACCGTTCCCCGGGAACCGCGGCTCGACGGCAGTCCGCAGGCGGCGAGACCCTCGACCGCTGACCCCTTCGGCCGAGGGCCGTCACCCGTCGCGCGTGGACCGAGGACGCCCACCTCCTCGCGCCGGGCCCCGCGCGGCCCGGCGCGAGATCATCCTCACCCCCTTCGATGAACTCCTTGAACTTCGACATGTCGTGGCGTTGAATTCCCTGCTCTGCCCGGCAATGTTGGGTGGTGGTGGAATCGGTCTACCAGCCCCTGCGCACGGCGAACGGTGGTCGTGTCGCAGCATACGGATAGCCTGCCGCCGGGCCACTGATGGTGATCGATCGCCGGGTTGCCGTGCCATCTGGAGGTTTCCGGTATGGCCTTGGCCAAAACGAACCCAGGTGACCGCAGAACGGCGCTCAGCCCCTTTCGCCTCCTGGACCGGCCTCGGTAACAGCGGACGAAGCGGATGTCCGCGACCGTCAGCTACTGCTCGTCCTAGAAATGGGTAGACGCAGGCATAGTCGACGAAACGTACGGACGTCGTCGTCGTCGTCGCAAGCGTTAGGTCGTCCGCACATTTGCGCGGACGGCCTAACGCTTCCCAACAAGCATCGGCATTGGGCTGTCACCGTGGTGGACAGCCAAGACGTATCCCCGAATCAGCGTCGATCGGTGAGTGCCTGGATCAGTGTTCGCAATCCGTCGGCATCGAGGTAGTCGACGAGGGTGTCGGCGAGCGTGGCTGGGTCGGCTTCCAAGCGACGGAAGGTGCGGGTGACCTTCGCCGCGGTGACGGGAGTTCTTGTGGCATATGGTTTTCAGGATCAGGTGTGGGATCCGGCTCGGGCTTCTTGTGTTCTCGCTGTTGTTCGGCTGCCCAGGCTTGGACTTGGGCCTCAGGTCGGTACACAAGCGGATGGCTGATGGACGTAGTCGGAAACAAGGGCGCGCACAGCGAGGTTCAGGCGATCAAGATCGCAACACCGACAACGGTGCAGTGGATCCTCGACAAGGCGATTCAAGTTCACGGCGCAGCAGGCCTGTCACAGGACTTCCCCCTCGCGAACATGTATGCCGGGATCCGCACTCTTCGCTTCGCCGACGGGCCGGACGAGGTGCACAAGAACGCTCTGGCGAGAAACGAGCTCCGCCGCCGGGCAGCAGAACGCGCAGCACGATGAGGCCCAGTCGAGGCTTCATCGACTGTTATGTCCCGACGGTGGGCACTTCGATCCCTATATGGGCGTGATCTTCGACCAGGCCGCGCAGGCAGCCTGCGACCATTTCACGGCTCACTGACATAGCGGTTTGGTCGACTCCGGCGGTTGCTCTCAACAGACTGTCTGGATATTCGGCCGGGAAGGTTGTACGGCGAAATGCAAGATATCTCCTACCAAGAAGTAGGCCACGTCGGGGTGATCACGCTGATGCGGCCCGAGGTGCACAACGCGTTACGGCTCGAGACCTACGCCGAGCTGACCGAACTCGTGCACAACGCGACGGCTCGCGTATTGGTCATCACCGGTGCCGGACGATCCTTTTGCTCGGGCGACGATGTCCGAGCGGTGGGCGGTGGCGCAGGTCCGGTGTTTGACGAAGAAATCACTCCGGCCGCGGGGGCCCTGTTGGCCACAGATATTCCGGTCATCGCGGCTGTGAATGGCACCGCCGTGGGATGGGGGATGGAGCTTGCGCTGCTGGCCGACATCCGCATCGCGGCACGGAGTGCGCGTTTCGGCGAGCTGTTCGTCAAACGGGGGTTGTGCAGTGACGTAGCGGGGCTCGGCCGCCTCGCGCAGACCGTCGGGCGCGAGCTGGCAGCAGAGTTGCGTTTCACTGGCGAGATGATCGACGCGGAGAGGGCCCGGCAGATCGGACTTGTCAGCCGAGTCATCGACGACGAGCAGGTGATGCCGGTCGCACTCGAGCTGGCGGAGAAGATCGCGGCGAACCCGCCGTTGGCGGTCACTGCGACCAAGCGCGGCCTTCGACTCGCACTGGATCCTGACTGGAATGAATTCGGACGCTGGGTGACCGCCACACAGACGTCGTCGTTCACCACCGAAGATCACCGTGAAGGTGTCCGCTCATTCCTCGAGAAGCGCGAGCCGCGGTATGTCGGTCGCTGATCGCGTCGGCCGCGAACAAGGTGTTTCGCAGCCGTGGGGCGGTGAGCAACCACCATTGATCCCGGAGAACAAGGAGCGCAAGCCGATGAGTTCCACACGAGACAGCGCCGCTGATTCGCGGGCATCCGCAACGAACTCCGTGATCGTCACGCGAAGCGGCGCGATACTCACACTGACGATCAACCGGCCCCATCGCAAGAATGCACTCGACGAGGCCGCTTTCACTCGACTTCGAGACGAGATACGAATTGCAGGAGCCGACGAGACCATTCGTGTGGTCGTGCTGACGGGGGCAGGAGGAGACTTCTGCTCCGGCGCCGACCTTGCAGGCGAGAAGGAGCCGCGACACCCTCTGAACCGGATGCGCTGGATGGGTGACATCGCCGAGGAGTTGCATCACCTGCCGCAACCGACCGTGGCCAGAGTCGAAGGCGTCGCGGTAGGAGCCGGTTGCAATCTCGCGCTCGGATGCGACCTCGTTGTCGCCTCCACCACGGCACGCTTCTCCGAGATCTTCCCCAGACGCGGAATGTCCGTCGATTTCGGCGGCTCGTGGCTCCTGCCTCGCGTCGTAGGGCTCCAGCAGGCGAAGCGAATGGCCTTCTTCGGCGAAATCATCGATGCCGACGAGGCACTGCGGATCGGAATCGCGACCTGGGTGAAGGCACCGGACGAACTCGACCACTTCGTCCTGGACCTGACTACTCGGCTGGCCAGCGGTCCTCCCATCGCGCTTGCACAGTCCAAGGTGATGATCAACCAAGCGAGCAGCTCGACATTCCGTGAGGCCCTGGAAGGTGAGTCCCGTGCCCAGCTGATCAACTTCGCGACCGACGAGCCCATGGCATCGCGGGCGTTTCTCGACAAGACCGAACCCACATTCGAAGGGACCTGGCAGTTATGAGCGAACCGACCACCGCCGTTTCCGGCGCGACTACCGAGAGTCAGCGCCGCACGTCGGCGCACCTTCACCCTCACCGAGGCACTGACCACCGTGTCGCTTGCCAGGGTGATGGGACGACCTCGTTGCCACGAGCATGGGACCACCCGAAGGTGTCATCGAGCATCGGCCTCGCCTTCTGAACTGTCAATGGCACCACGCCCGGCGCGGGTGCGTTGCCGGTAGGACGGGCCCTCGATGACGAGGGTGTGTGCCGCGGAGGTGAGCCGGTCGATCGCCGACTGCGCGAGCAGGGCATCGGTGGTCATCGACAGCCGCTCGGAGGGCTCCCTGTTCGAGCTGACGATCGTCGCCTTGCGGCGGTGGCGCTCGACGACCAACTCGTAGAAGTCGTTGGTCTCGGTGGCGTCCAGGGCCGACGCGCAAAATCGTCGAGGACCAGGAGATCGACGGTGGCGATGCGCCGCATCTCCGCCTCGACCGAGTTGTCGAGCCGGGCGGCGCGCAGMCGGGCGAACAGYTTGTCGGCGCGGGCGCAGAGCACCGTCATCCGGCGCCGGATCGCGACGTGCCCGAGGGCGGTCGCCAGGTGCGTCTTGCCCACCCCCACCGGTCCCAGAACCAGAACCGAGTGGCCGGCCTCGGCGAACCGCAGCGACACCAGATCCGACAGCAGGGATCGGTCGTAGCGGAGGTCGTCGAGGGCGTTCCAGGTGTCGATTCGCATCGACTGATCCAGACCGGCCTTCGCCGACCGTAAAGTGGCCGAGCGTGATTCCCGCCGGGATACCTCGTCGGCGAGCAGCAGCTCCAGGAATGCGACGTGGCTGAGCTGGTGCTGGCGGGCCAGGGCGAGTCGCTCGGGCAGGGTGTCCTTGAGGGCGCCGAGTTTGAGTGTTGTGAGGAGGGCGATCAGGTCGGCGCCGATCGGATCGACCGGCCCCGTGGGGGCGGGTGGGGTGGTCATCGTGGCTCCTTCGTGTCGGTGTTGCCGCCGACGATCACGGTCAGATGCCCGGTCCTCTCGGTGGCACTATCGGTCCCGGCAGTGGCAGGGGTGGTCCGCTCGGTGGCAACACCGGTCCCGGTAGTGGCGACGCTGGTCCCGGTGGTGGCAGGTGTGGTCCGGTCGGTGGCGAACTCGGCGGGGTCGCGGGTGAATCGGGACGGTGCCGCCGACCCGGCGGCCGGCAGCAGCGGTGCGGTGGTCTCGGTGGCGCGTTCGAGCATCGAGGCGATCTTGCTCACCGACACCACATCCAGATCCAGCGCCGTGCTGCACGCCGCTTCGACCGGGCCGGGCCCGTAGCGGCGGACCAGCCCGAGCAGCCGGTAGACCGCCCGCATCGACGATCCAGGGCAACGGATCGTCGAGCAGCCTTTCGGCGTAGATCCCGACGGCGCGGCCGTGCCCGGCGCAGGTGCCGATCAGCCGGTCCAGGTCCCGCATCGCATATCCGACCTTCTCGGTGGGCAGATCCTCCGGGGCCGCGCCGTCGGGATCTACGCCGAAAGGCTGCTCGACGATCCGTTGCCCTGGATCGTCGATGCGGGCGGTCTACCGGCTGCTCGGGCTGGTCCGCCGCTACGGGCC
>NZ_JBFUHV010000279.1:0-7688 GCF_056402215.1 Rhodococcus sp. P4_B6
GTTGAACGACTGCGCGTTGGGGTCGTAGATGATCTTCTGGATCTGGTCCTCGGGATCTGGTCCTCGGGGATGCCCGCGTCGACGAGGTTCTTGACGATGTTGTCGGCGAGCCCGGTTCCGTACGGGTCGTTGAGGGCCAGGATGGACACGCGCTGGCCGCCGTCGTCCGAGATGAGTTGCGACACAGCCTGAGCCTGCAACACGTCGGTGGGGGCGGTGCGGAAGTACTGGCCCTTGTCCGGGTAGCAGACGAACTGGTCGGAGGTGTTGGCCGGGGAGAACATCACGACGCCGGCGCTGGACACCTTGTCGATGACCTTGAGCGACACCGACGACGACGCCGCACCGATGATCACCTGGGTGCCCGCGGCCAGTTCCCGGTCCACGGTGGTGTTCGCCGTGTCGGTGGTGGTGTCGCCGGAGTCGCCGGGAATCAGCTGGACCGGCTGGCCGAGGACCCCACCGGCGGCGTTGACGTCGTTGACGGCGAGTTGGGTGCCGGCCACCATCGGCGGTCCGAGGAAGGCGAGGCTTCCGGTGTCGGGGAGCAGGGTGCCCATCTTCAGCGGTGCGGTGGACGGAGTGCCACCGGCGGTCGCTTGTTCGGGCGTGCAGTCGGTGGACACCGTGGTAGCCGAGGCGGAGCCGCCACTTCCGCTGGCGGAATTGTCGCCGCTGCCGGAGCTACAGCCTGCCAGTGCGAGTGATGCCGCACCGAGCACCGCGGCCGCCCGCACGAGGGTCCGTTGAGCCATCCCAACTCTCCTTCAATCACCTGTGGACGGACGCCACCCGAGTCGGCGTTCGCTGTGGGTCACGACGCTACGCCGATTCCGGGCCTCGACTCCGGAGAGCGCCCCGGGGTTTGTGTTCGGTGCGACACCAGTCAGGACGTCGAAATGGGCAGCTCCCCGCCGCAACGGTCCGCGAGGGCGCTGTAGGCGTGGTGTGTCCACCGTCGGCGGTCTGCGGCGCCGCGCTGATGGGTGATCGTGATCCGTCGCGGTCACAGGTCGGGCGCCTTGCGGGCGGTGTCGTCGATCGGCCCGAACTCGAGGGAGACGTGACGATCGCGATCGGCCGTCGGGGTGACGATGATGCGGTCGGGTTCGCCGCGCATCTCGGTCCGCGCGCCCGGTATCGCGGCGATGACGTCGGCGAGTGCGGTGACGGACGTCGCCCCGATCACGTCGATGGAGTCCTGCCCGGTAGTTCTGCCCGCGCATCTCGGGTCCTCCGTCTCTTCGCGGACCGCGGGAGGTCTCCACCGCGTCGCTGACGGCGGGGAAGCGCCGCATCGCGTGCCGTTCACCCCCACTGTCGGCTCATTGTGAGGATTGGGTTAACTCGTTGTTGGGAGGCACCGGAGGTCAGATCCGCGCGGTAGCGTGAGCTGTACGCCCTGTGAGCTGCGGGCGCCGTGGCTCACGCAATCCCGATACCGCTCATGCACCAGCTCAGTTCCCTCGATGCGCAGTTACTCGACGCCGAGACCTCGACGACCTTCACCCATGTCGGGGCCCTGAGTGTCCTCGGCCCCACGACGCCGGGCCGCGGGCTCGCGGCCCCGGATCTGCGGGCGCTGGTCGGTAGCCGATTGCACCTGGTGGGGCCGCTGCGGTGGCGGCTGCAGGAAGTACCCCTCGGCCTCGACCTGCCTTACTGGGTGGACTCGGAGTCCCTCGATCTCGGCTACCACGTCCGGGAGGCCACCCTGCCCGGCCCGGGCACCGACGAACAGCTCGCCGATCAGATCGCCCGTCTCGCAGCACGCCCCCTCAACCGCAACAAGCCCCTGTGGGAGTGCTGGCTGGTCCACGGTCTCACCGGCGGCCGGCAGGCGATCTACACCAAGGTGCACCCCGCGGTGATCGACGGTCTGACCGCGGCGCAGGCCCTCGCAGTGCTGATGGACACCAGCCCGCGACCCCACGTAGTGCCGCACCGCTTCAGCGACGAGCAGTACCAGGCTGCGGGCGTCCTGGGAATGGTCGGCAAGAGCGTATGGCACCTGGGAACCCTGCCCGCCCAGCTGCTGTGGTCCTCGCTCGAGATGGCCCCGCACCTGCCCGAACTCGCCGGCACCAGCACCGTTCCCGGCGCGGGCATGCTCACTCGAAGGTTGGCCCGGTTCGCGCAACGGTGGTTGCCCCCGGCGCCACCGCCCGCGTCGCCGACCCCGCCCGAGACCCCGTTCAACGGCCCGGTCACGGCCAACCGGCGTTTCGCGTTCACCTCACTGCCGCTCGGCGAGGTCGAGGCGGTGGGGGCCGCGTTGGGGTTCACCGCCGACGACGTGGTGACGGCGCTGTGCACCAGCGTGTTGCGCCGCTGGCTGATCGACCACGACGCCCTGCCCGGCACAGCGCTGGCCGCGGCCATGCCGGTCTCGGTGCGCACCGAGACCGGACYGTTCGCGACCGCCCGCACCCGGCTCTCCCTGGTCCCCGTCGCGCTGCCCACCGATGACGACGACCCGGCCCGGCGCCTGCAGAGGGTGCACACCTCGCTGACCGCGGCGCCCCGGCGTTTCCGCTCGGCACCCGCCACGCTCGTGCGTGACTTCGGCGCCCGGCTGCCGCAGGCGGTGCGCGGTCTGATCTCGCGCACACCGCTGCGGGCGCTGACCACGCCCACACCACCGGTCAACCTGGTCATCTCCCACGCCGTCGGCCCCACGCGGCCGGTGTACGCCGCGGGCGCCGAGGTGACCGGGAACTTTCCCATCTCCGCGGTCACCGACCACGCCGGCATCACCATCGCCGCGATGTCCTACGACCGGCACCTCGATGTCGGARTCCTCGCCTGCCGCGAACTGGTTCCCGACGTGTGGGACGTGACCGGGCACCTGCACGAGGCCCTCGCCGAACTGACCGCATGCACACGCAACGTCCGACACCTGCGCCCCCGCCGCCCCCCACCGTGACWGGCGGCGAGGTCGGCGGCGCGTCATCACGCACCCATCCCGAACGGTGACACCCATCACTCGCTCCCACTCCCGCGATCCGCTGGGGCGRTCAAATCGCGGGCGGCGCCCTGGGCGCCCAGCCGGCGGGCGGTGTGCTTGACATGGGTGCGTTTGGCCTCCCCCACCACACGRGCGCGGCAGTTGCGGTTCGCGCCGAGCGCCGCCTGCTGATCCGGGGTATACGTGGGCCGGGGKCGSTCGAGGTGGGCGAACACCACCCGCTGGGTTGATCAGATCCGCCACCCGCCGCAACGATGACTGTCCTTCACAACTTCCACCGGGTGTTCGCTGTGGCCCCACCAATGGACCAGCGCGTGTTGCCCCAACCACTCCCGACGTCCAGTTGTCAGGGTCATCCCGTCCGCCCGCCTCAGCACGGCCCGCCCGCATCGCGCTGTTCCCGAGGAAATGCCCAGGAAAGTGGAGACAGATCGCGGTGGTAATACCGTGAGACACATGAGAAACGCGCAGGTCGCAGCGTCTCAAAGTCACCGGCAGCGAGACCCTACCGCCCCGTTCAGGGGACACCCGCACGGTGACCTCGCCCCGGGCCGACGACCAGGCACGGTCAGCACCAGCCCATGGACGGTATTGCCTCCGACGTCGAGTAACCCCTAGTCCCACATGACTGGTACCGGGTCTACCGTCGGGACTTGTGACAGCACGTAAAGCAGGGCGTGCACACACGATCACGCCCAGCCCCGAGGTTCCGCTCGACTTCGCTCGGGAATGGTCGAGTTCCTCGATCCCGACAACTCCGAGCACCTCATCGCCGCGGACATGACGTGGCTGCTCTCGCACTGGACCTGCGTGTTCGGCACCCCGGCCTGCCGGGGCATCATCGCCGGCCGACCCGACGACGGCTGCTGCTCGCACGGCGCCTTCCTCTCCGACCAGGAGGACCTCGAGCGACTGAACGCATCGGTGAAGCTGCTCACACCCGAGGACTGGCAGTTCATGGACACGGGCCTCGGCGAGAAGGGCTACATCGAGGAGGACGACCTGGACGACGAGCCCGCGCTGCGCACCCGCCGCTACCAGGGCGCGTGCATCTTCCTCAACCGGCTTCGAGGGCGGCATCGGCTGCGCGCTGCACTCGATGGCGCTCAAACGCGGCATCGAACCCCTCGAGGTGAAGCCCGACGTGTGCTGGCAGCTCCCGATCCGGCGCACCCAGGAATGGGTCGAACGCCCCGACGGCGAACAGATCCTCAAGACCACTATCACCGAGTACGACCGCCGCGACTGGGGCGAAGGCGGCGCCGACCTGGATTGGTACTGCTCCGGCTCCCCCGACGCCCACGTCGGCAGCAAGGCCGTCTGGCAGTCATACGCGCCGGAGCTGACGGAACTGCTCGGCACGGCCGCGTACGCCGAACTGGCGAAGCTCTGCAAACGCCGGGCCGGGCTCGGTCTGATCGCCGTACACCCGGCCACCGCGGCCGCCGCGGCCGCCGAGCAGAAGCCCAGGTAACGGAGCGGACCCCGCGGTCGATCTCCCAGGCACCGCCTTCCTCGGTCCGGCCATGATGGGAGAGATCGACCGCAGCCGTCGCCTTCGCACCGCGAACCCGCCTGTGCCGGAACATTGCCGCTCATCGGCCGCCCCCTTCGGGATCGACCACCGGTAATCCGCCCCAGGTGAGGTGGGGCGTCGCCGTGTCGTGCCACCGGGCGTCCCGTCAGATCGTCGAGGTGGGGCGACGGCGGACCTCGGCAAGTTCCGCGCGGAGTTCCTCGCCCCGCTCCCGGACGGCCACTGCTTGGGTGCGCGAGGCAGCAAGATCGGCACGGGCGGTGCCGAGTTCGCCGCGGATCTCGTCGGTGCGGGTCCGCTCCGCCGAGTGGCGGCCCGGGCGTCGTCGAGGTGGGGCGACGGCGGACCTCGGCAAGTTCCGCGCGGAGTTCCTCGCCCCGCTCCCAGACGGCCACTGTTTGGGTGCGCGAGGCAGCGAAATCGGCACGGGCGGTGCCGAGTTCGCCCCGGATCTCGTCGGTGCGGGTCCGCTCGGCCCGACTGGCGGCCCGGGCGTCGTCGAGGTCCGACTCGAGCCGGTCGATCGTCGCGGCGGCGGCCGCGGAACCGCGGTCCGCCCCACCCCGGACCCGGGCGACCTCGTCGGCGAGTTCGGTGGCGCGGGTGCGCCGGGATTCGACGAGGTGACGCTGCTCGGCATCTCCTCGTCGGCCGCCGCCAGGGGCGCGCACCTGCTCGGCTTGCTCGGCGGTCAGGCGCTGTCCATCACCCTCACCAGCCGAGCCGGCCAGCTCGATGTCGATGTCGTCAGCGGCAGCATCTCCCGGTATGTGCGGGTGGTGCCGGCGAGGCCGATAATCCGATGATGACCAGCGGGCACGGCGCCGGTGCGGGCGAGCCACTCGATGTCGGCGACCGAGTGCTCGCGGCAGCAGATCTCGGCGGTTTCCTCCGCCCCCGCATCCGGCGCGGAACGCCGGGTGTGGTCATCGGGTGCGGGTTCGACGGATTACTGGCCGTGTATTTCGCCAACGGCCGCGTCCAGCACGCCAGCCCGGACGAACTCCAACTTGCCGCCACCCCACCACCGGCGTACCGCGAGGTCGATGATCCGCCCAGTGACCGCGGCTGACCACGATCGCCGTGAGCTCGGTCGGCACCGTCGGCGCCGCGGTGTCACACTTTTGGGGTCCGGCGGGTGCTCGGTGGCCTGAACGGGGGGCGGCACCTGTCGGCGAGGGGGTTCCGCCGGAGATCCTTCATATCCGCAGGTCAGGACCTTGTAGGGGTTGTCGAAGAGCGGGTACCGTGATGTGTGCGGATCAGGGAAACCGCGGGTCTCGGTGACCTTGTGAAGCAGAGATCCGGCCGAGAATGTGACAGCATTCCCGGCCGAACCCCTGTCCGGGACATGCCCCGTGACTGCCCCTCGGCCGGGTCCGCGCAAACCCCTGGACCCCGCCACGGCACCCAGATCACCGCGGCCCTGGTTGCTGGATCCGCTCGCGGGGTCGCGTTCCTGTCGTTCGTCGGAGTGCTGCGTGACCGGCTCGGCGGACTCGCGGGACCGGTTCTTCGCGACCGTGTTCCTGGGCAGCGGGCTGCTGTTTCTGGCCATGCCGTTCGTGTCGATGTCGATCGCCGGCGGGATCCTCACCGTCTAATAACGCGACATTGAGGTTAACGGTCCGCGGGACCCTCAGGGGTTCCAGCGGGCAGGGTCAGCGAGAGCAGCTGGACCCGTTGGGGTCCCCGCGGCGTGGTGTAGATGACGGTGTCGCCGGGCCGATGCCCGGCGAGGGCCAGGCCCAGCGGGCTGTCGGCGGTCACGGTGGTCTCGTCGCCGCCGGCAATCTCCTCGGTGATCGATACGATCCTCACCCCGGTGACCGTGGTGTCGGCGAACCGCAGGGACAACTCGGTTCCCCACAGGGAGCGTGTCCGCGGTGCCCGTCGTCGAGCGATCACCCTCGAGCCAGGCGCCCAGTTCCGCGATCCGATCGTCGACCTCCGCCAGTGCATCACCGCGCTCCAATGCGTCGGCGTCATCGGCGCTGTCACCAACCCGGTCACGCTCGGCGAGCTCGGCCGCCATCCGCTCCCGACGCGCGCGAAGCTCTTCCATCTGGTCGGCGACGCGGTCACGCGCCAGCGCCGGTTCGCCCTCATCGCGGCTGTTCAATCTTGCCCCTGCCGTCGGCCGTAATTGGCTGTGACCTTGTGGATGACATGTACTCCAGTCATTGGCTGTCCTCTGCCCCGAACCTACCGGGGTCAACGCGGTCGGATCAACGCTGCACGGCCTCGGTGGAGGGCAACGGCGACGTAGGCGCCGAGGATCAACGCCTCAACCGACCGGCTCGAGTGGCGGTTTCGATGGCACGCGAGAGCTCGAGTTGCAGCGCGATGCCGAGGTCGCTACCGGTCTCCGCGACGGCGGTATTGCACAGGCACGGTGTCCCGGTTCCGGACTCGTCGAGGAGGAACTCCTCCTCAACACCGACCGTCGGAAGGGCGTCCGCCGCGCTGCCGCAGGAAATACAGGAAATACCCGGGTTCGTCGACACCGTGGATGCCATCGTGCGCTCCGGCAGCGCCCGGCCCGGGTAGAAGCTGAACGGGCCGTACATCTCCCGTGGCGAAGGCGCATGCGGGAGCGAGCGATGAGCGGACAGCGGGTCACCGGTGGTGATCACCAACCGGCGGGTAACGATCCGTCCCCGCGAGGACGCCGGGCCAGGGTCCTCGATCACGCTATGGACCCGCCCGTATCGTTCGTGCCGACGGGTCATGCCGGCGAGGTGACTCGGCGGCATGGGTCGGGTCTTCGAAAGGGCGCACGGGCACTGACGGGGCGGGCGGGCGGGCGGGCGGGCGGGCGGAGTTGTTGCCCCGAGGGCGGGGCACCGGTCCCCCGGCCACGGCGCCTCCTGATAACTCGGATCCTTCGAGCGGCGGGGCACCCACACGGAAGAAGTGGGCAGCCCGGATCCAGCTCGCGGTGCTCGCTGAGGTTCCCCCCGAACGGTGGACAAGGGGGTTGCGTGCCTCAGGCGACTCCCACCTGAAGCAACTTCTCGTAGCTGTCGGGACTGTGCATCCCCACCGTAGAGTTCCGTCGAACAGTGTTGTAGAAGACAATCCAGTTGTCAACGCCAGCAACGAGATCAGCCTTCGTTGCATAGACGTGCCGATAGTATTCTTCATGCTTGAAGATCGACCAAAACGATTCGGATGGACTGT
>NZ_JBFUHV010000280.1:0-7454 GCF_056402215.1 Rhodococcus sp. P4_B6
GCCATACACCGTGCTCGAACTCGCGGCCATACACCGTGCTCGAACTCGCGTTGCATGCTTGCTGCGATTCGCAATGCCAGTCGCGTCTTGCCGACGCCACCGGGTCCGGTCAGCGTCACCAAAGGTGAAGACGTCAACATCTTCTTCGCTTCGGTCAGCTCCCGGCGACGTCCCACGAAACTCGTCAATTCAACAGGCAGATTTCCTGCTGCGCGCGGGCGGTGATCGTGCGCCCGGCGTCCCGCGACTGCAGGCGGGCGGCCACGGTGTTGTTCTTCGCTACCAGTACGCAGGGCCATGTCGTCGACAGTGAATTCATGGTGATGTTGCAGTCGCTGCAGGTCTTCACCGAAGCTTGCGGCAGTGGCATGGCGCCGGCCCGGTGCCCGAGCCATCGCGCGTGCGATCGATTCGGCAACATCGTCGGGGATTCCCTGCTCGCGGAGGTCGGGCACAGGTTCCGTCGTAATCCTCAGGAACTGTGCTACTACCTGTTCTCCGCTCTGCCGTTCGAATGCGGCATGCCCGGTGACCGCGCTGAACACGGTGGCACCTATGCCGTAGATGTCAGTGGCCGGTGTCGGTGGATCGCCGGCCAGTACCTCGGGCGCGGTGTACGCCGGCGTGCCGGTGACTGTTCCGGTTCCGGTCTCGAATCCGCCCGCCACATGCGCGATACCGAAATCGGTCAGCACCGGCTCACCGTAGTCGTCGAGCAGGATGTTCGCGGGTTTGATATCGCGATGAAGTACTCCGAGCCRATGCGCAGTCTCGACTGCTCCTGCCACCCTGATCCCCAACCGTAAGGCTTCCGGCAGCGACAGCGGTCCACCTCGGCGAAGTCGCTGATCGAGAGAGTCCTGCGGGTAGTACTGCATCACAATGTATGGGAGGCCGGTCCCGGTCTCGCCGACCTGCAGGATGTTGACGATGTTCGGATGCCCGGTGAGTCTGCCCATCGCGCGTTGTTCTCGAAAGAACCGCGCCCGGTTCTCCTCGTCGAGATCTACGGTGAGCACCTTGACGGCAACAATACGGTCGAGGGCACTTTGCGTACAGCGATAAACCACTCCGAATCCGCCTCGACCGATCTCGTGTGCCGCATCGAACCCCGCGCCCTGCAGCTCTGCAACGACGTCGGGTGAACCGTATCGCTGGGTGCCCAGTGGATCCCCGTCATGCATCGGATCACTGACCCGCGCCGTCGAACAACGGTGAACGTAGCGACCTCACGAGATACGACATACAAAACCTCTCGACACCTACCCCCAGCGTATCGCTCGCGCGCTGCTCACGAGTGCCGTTCCTTCCGGTCGCCGCGGTCGGAAGAAGCCGAGGGGACAACCGGACGGGGCCACGGGTGTCCTGTAAGGCGCTCGATGTCGGTGTTGAATCGCTCGAGCCAACGAGCGAACTCGGCGACTTCGTCCGGATCCCAATCAATTAGTACGCGTTCCAGGCCTGCAATGGCCCACTCGCGGTCGGCCTCGAGATGGCTGCTGCCCTTCTCGGTGATCCGAAACTTGCGAGCGATCCCACCCTCCGGATCAGGAATGCGCTCGACGAGATCGGCCTTGAGGAGGGCGGCGGTCTGTCGGTTGAGCGTCGAAGTGTCCAACGCGAATGCCTCGCTGAGCTGGCTGATGGACATCGGCCCCTGCACGCTCAGACGGCTGAGCACCGTGTATGCACTGCGGTCCAAACGCTCGGGAGTGTCGCGTCGCGCCGGACCGAGAAAGTGAAGGTGTCGGCCGAGCAGCATCGTCTCGAACTCGATCAGGTGCGTGGGCTTTTGCATGTGTCTCTTCCGTCACTCCAACCAGCGGCCGTATGGCACATCAATGTGCACTATGCATAGTCTATGCGCAATACACATTTTATGCATAGGGCAACCTCGCCCGATTTCGAGACTGGAGTCAACTAATGAGCAGTGCGGTGACAGCCGAGGCCCGCTCGGCACCACCCGGCGTACGGCCAGGCGCCCTGGTCGCCGTTCTGGCCTTCACCGGCATTACGTCCGCCTTGACCCAGACCCTGGTCGTTCCGCTCATCGCAGACCTTCCTTCGATCCTGAACACGACCTCGGCGAACGCATCATGGGTGATTACTGCGACGCTGCTGGCAGCCGCTGTCGCCACCCCGGTTACCGGACGGCTCGGCGACATGTACGGGAAGCGGCGGATGCTGCTGCTCTGCACCCTGCCGCTCATTCTGGGTTCAGTGGTGTGCGCGCTGTCCTCGTCGCTGGTACCGATGATCGCCGGTCGCGCGATTCAGGGCCTGGCCGCCGGCCTGATACCTCTGGGAATCAGTGCAATGAAGGATCTCCTTCCGCCGGAGCGCCTGAACTCCTCGATTGCCCTGATGAGCGCTTCGTTGGGAATCGGAGGCCTCCTCGGCCTCCCACTTGCCGCCATTGTCGCTCAGAACGCGAACTGGCGAGTGCTGTTCTGGGTCGTCGCCGTGCTCGGCGTCGTGGTCTTCGGTCTGTTGTGGCGAGTCGTTCCCACGATCCCCATCTACGGCGAGTCCGGCAGATTCGACATTGTTGGGGCAATCGGCTTGGGGACGGCGCTGGTATGCCTGCTGCTCACCGTATCCAAGGGCGCTACCTGGGGATGGACGAGCACGATGACACTCGACCTGTTTGCCGCCGCGGTCATCGTGCTGCTCCTCTGGGGATGGTGGGAACTGCGACGGACCGACCCGCTGGTAGACCTACAGGTGACTGCACGTCGGCCGGTGCTTCTGACCAATGCGGCCTCGATCGTGGTGGGATTCGCGATGTACGCCCAGTCGCTGATCGTGCCGCAGCTCCTTCAGCTGCCCGCTCAAACCGGCTACGGACTGGGGCAGTCGATGCTCGCCATGGGGCTGTGGATGGCGCCCGCCGGACTGGTGATGATGGCGGTATCCCCCATCGGCGGCAAGCTCTCCTCCGCGCGCGGGCCGAAGATCACCCTGTTCATCGGCTGCCTCATCATTGCCGTCGGCTACGGCTCTTCGATGCTACTCATGGGTTCCACATGGGGTCTGGTGATCGTCACGTGCATCGGTACAGCCGGAGTCGGCTTCGCGTACGGCGCGATGCCCGCGCTGATCATGAGCGCAGTACCGCGGTCCGAGACGGCCTCGGCCAACAGCGTCAATACCCTGATGCGTTCGGTCGGAACATCGGTGGCCGCAGCGGTTGTCGGCCTGGTCCTGTCTCAGATGAGCATGCAGTTCGGTGAACACAGTGTTCCCTCGGAGGCCGGATTCCGTACGGGCATGCTCATCGGCTGTGGCGTCGCGCTCGTCGCAGCCGCGATCACACTGGCGATCCCGGCCGCTCAACGTAGCCACTCTCCGATGGCCAAGGCCTGAGGGACACGACGGACGCCACCAGCCGGGCTGCCCGCCGCCGAGGGCAGCCCGWCTGGTGGCGTGAATACACAGATCGAGAGCCGCAGAAGCGCTCACCCGAGCGAACTCGAGGGCAGCAGTCCGGATCGAGTCAAGTCATCATTACCTAGGGGTTCGATGGGCCATCGACGTATCGATCCTTCTCTGGCACAGCGTAATCAACGCGCTCTGAGTTTCGGGATCAATCCTAGGACCACCCCCCTGCAGCAGTATGGTCAGCACTCGCCGATAGAAGGCGGCCACAGAGATCCCGAAGTCCGGGAAAATGTACTCGTCGCCGCCGAAGGGGCCCCAGCGAATAGCAAAATCAACCATCTCGGCGGCACGAGCGGCCCCAGGTGTGGGTTCCTGCCGGCGCCCATCCTCAGTTCGAGAAGACAGCTGGAGGGCAGCAGTACGTGCGCTGCCCGGTGCCGAGGTGTCCATGAGATTCCCCAAGGTTGTGAGTTCGGATATGACAATCGAGATGGTGGGCTGACGATCGAGGAGGCGGGGCGACCGTCGAGTGAGCGCTCCAGGCGTCCGTCTCTCTCGGAAGCTGCGCGGAGCAGCCGCCCGGCTCAATCGCGAGATTCCCTCCTGATGTTCAGTGACTCGGGCCGGAAGCACCGACAGCGTCGAGTGAATCGAGAATGTCCTGGCGGCGGAGACGGACTTGCTTGGGCATGTTCCACCCGAGGACACCGGTGACCCTGCCATTGCTGCGGTAGCGGGCGACGAATCGGCGGCTCGAGACCTCACCGTCGACGATGTCGACCTCTGCGCCAGTAGGCAGAGACCCGTAGACCTGGAGCTTGACGTCGAACTGGTCGGTCCAGAAATAGGGCACCGGCACGTATGGCTGATCTGCACCAAGGATTGTGGACGCAACGGCGGCAGCTTGTTCGGTGGCATTGGTTCGGTTCTCGAGCCGGACCAATTTGCCGAGGTGCTCGTGGCGCCACCGGGCAACGTCGCCGACCGCGTAGATGCCTTCGGCGGCTCGGCAGCGCGAATCGCACACCACCCCGTCGTCGAGGGTCAGTCCGCTCTCGCGGAGCCAATCTGTCGCGGGGACAGCACCGATCGCGACGACCACCACATCGGCGGGCAGTACCTCCCCGGTACCGAGTTGCACCCCGCTCACGTGTCCGTTGTCGGCGGTCAGACTGGTGACCGTGGTTCCCAGGCGCAGCTCTACCCCACGTCCGGTGTGTAGTTCCGCCAGCAGACCCGAGACGAAGGGGCCGACCTGCAACGCCATCGGCGCCGGCTGCGGCCCGGTCATGGTCACGTCCAGTCCAAGCGCTCGGCCAGTGGCTGCGATCTCGGCGCCGAGGACGCCTTCTCCGACGACTACCAGCCGCGACCCGGCCAGCATGTCGGACCGCAGAGCCAGGGCGTCTTCGAGAGTGCGCAGAACGTGCACCCCGGATAAACCGTTGTGCCCGGGCAGCACCCGTGCACGCACGCCGGTGGCAATCACGACGGCGTCTGCCTCGAGTCGACGTCCGGACTGCGTGAGGACAGTCCGGGCACCTGGGTCGAGGGCAACCGCCCGGTCGCCGAGGATGAAATCGGCGGTCAGCACCGAGAGGGCTTCCGCGGTCCGCAGTGTAGACCGCTCAGGCGCCCATGCCCCCGACAGGACTTGCTTGGACAGCGGCGGTCGGTCGTACGGGGTGTGCAACTCGTCACCGACAACGGAGATTTCACCCGTGAATCCCTGGCGGCGCAGGGCCTCTGCCGTGCACAACCCGGAGGCCGATGCGCCGACCACCAACACCCGTTCGGGTGTCGGGGCGGTCATGCCATGCCTCCGTCCGCCGCAGTCGACAGGCACTGTTGCGCCAAAGGTCGAATCTCCCTCACGGAAGCCCCGAAGGGCAGTGCCGTACGACAGGCACCGGCTTCTTTCCTGCGTTCGTCAAGCCTCATGTGCAACTCCCGCTTCCACTTTGGTGTGCAGCGCATCAGTTGAGTAATTTAGACTAATCGGTCAGTACAATCAACGGCACCGAATCGTCCGTTGCGCGGAGCGCCGTGTGCTAGCCTACATAAGATGTACCGATCGGTCGAGTTATCGACCGATCGCATCAGACACGGGCCTCGAGAGGTCTCCTCTCAACGGCCCCGACACACGAATGGTCGATGGACACACGGACATGTCGGAGGCCCCTGCCGACCTCACCTGAATCGATCTTTTCCGGCTACAGAAGGCTGACCGATTCATTGCCGCAGACCTAGGAGGTCTTCCCAATGCGCTTGCTCATCATTGAMGCTGCGATTGCGTGCGCCACTCTGATCGCGCCTCGACGAACAGCCRTATCAATCAAACGAATCCTCACGGATATCGCGGTCGCACGAGCCGATGCACGGTGGTTGGCTATGGTCGCGAGCACACAAGAAGAGTCGTTCTCCAGCCATTCTTCTTTTCACAGCGAACTGGCCGAGCCAAGATCCGCGACCCGTTAGGCCGGCATCGCACTGATCCACAGTTCGACTTCCGCCGATTTCCCATAAAAAATTCGGCGTGCCCCAGGCGGGCACTCGCCCTCAGCAAGACTCCCCCGACGCCGCTCGCGCGATGCCCGCAAACATGCTGGACCACATCACATCACAACTTGTCAGGGCGCAACTTCGCTGACGATCAGCTCTGCGAACTCGGCCGCGATGAGTTCCTCGGTCGGGTTCGGTGCCAGTGGTATCAGAACGACCCCGTCGGCGATCCCCACCGCACAGATGTCCTGAATCAGGCCGCTCAGCCCCTGGACGGTACCTATGTATCTCATGGGGCGGCGACGCCGGTCGCAGGCATGCAACTCCGCGTGGGGAATTGCTCCGGTATTTTCGAGGCGTGCAAGCGCGCGACGTGCCTCGCGGGCTGTCGTGTCGATGAGCACCTCGATCTCCAGCAGTAGAGGGCTGGCCTCCCGGTCCTCGATCGTAATCGAGCTGGATTGCCGTTGCGCGTCACCGAGGTCGGMTGCTACCAGCCGAGTGCTGGACGGGCTCACACCTTTGCTCGGGTTCCCCGTGGCCCAGACAATCTGAACTTCGTCTCGGTGCGTCATGTACACCACTGGCTCGGTCTTCATCTGCATGGCACCCATCTCGGTTGCGGATCTGTCGGAAAGGCTTGACGTCGCGCGGCCGTTCAGGCGGCCGGAAGTCGATTGTGCGGTGGCAGCGATATGCGTCCGCGGCTCACACGAGGGACACCCTGTTGAGCGCACACATCAACTCGCTCCGTTCCAGTGCAACAGCAAGACCAGAATCCCGCCACAACCGTTCTCGCACAGCGTATCCGCGCTCCGGCGTGAACATGTCATCCGAACGGCGTGCGCTCCGTACGAACGAGCACAGCCGCTGGGCGGCCCCGACGAGAGCATCCCCGCCGGGGGCCACCTGATGTGCGGTACAACCCAGTCAGGGCTGGAAGCCGATGTACTCGTCGGACCTGCGCCGTAGGAGCCAGCGTTCTCCGGACACCTCGAACTGATCGTGGTAGCGCGCGACGATCGCCACCGACCACCCGACGCCATCATGCTTGAGCATGATCACGTCACTCGTCGCCTTCGCTGTACGGTCGTTCCATTCGGTGAGGACCGTATTGGTGACCACGTGACGTTGGGGCTTGGCCGGATCCGGCTGCCAGCCCGGTTGCGAGAACGCCGCCCGGATGGCATCGGCGCCCTCGAGCGTCTTGAAGCCGGGTATCTCGACCACCCCGTCCGGCCAGTACAACGCGACCATGTCGTCGACCCGGCCGTCGTCCTGTGCCTGGGCATGCGCGGCGATCGTCGCCTGAATCCCCGAGTGCACCTGTGCGTGTGTGCTCATCGGCCGGTCTCCTACTTGAGCACGATCGGGGTGACGGGGGATCCGGCGGAGTTGGTGACCTTCAACCCCGGAGCGCAGAACAGGAACTCCCACACCCCATCGGCCTCACAGTCCGCCGCCAACTCCTCGAGGTTGAACATCTCCCCGAGCGTCAGACCCATATCCCGGACGCACCCGGAACCGAACGGAATCGTCGCACCCGGAACCGGGCTCGGCCACACCTCACC
>NZ_JBFUHV010000281.1:0-7418 GCF_056402215.1 Rhodococcus sp. P4_B6
GTCGACGCCTTCACGCATGTACCACCGCGTCGTCTGGCGGTCGACGCCTTCACGCATGTACCACCGCGTCGTCTGGCGGAATTGATCCACACCATCGCAGACATGTTCGACGGATTGCCGATGCATGTGCGGCAGCCGGACATCACCGACTCCTCCGGTGACGGTCAGCTCGGGTGATGCGACCAGCATGCGCGGTCCGATCAGGTTGCCCGCGTTGATTTCGTTCCGGACAACCAGGTCCAGTCGCGGCTTCGCCGATGCGGCGCACAGGATGCTGGTGAAGCCCTGATCCAGCATCAGCCGTGCGTTGCGAGCAGTGAGCAACGTGTGCTCCTCGACCGGCAGATTGCCCATTTTCGCAAGGTCGATCTCGGGAAGGAAGCTCGGATGCGAGTGGGCATCGATCAGTCCCGGCATGACCGTCGCGCCGCCGACGTCTATGACTGTGGCGTCGGGGTCCTGCCCGTTTCCGGTCCCCTCGGCAGCGACACTCAGGATCCGCTGCCCTTCGATCACGATTTCGGCGAGATACGGCTCTGCCCCCGTACCATCGATCAGCCGTGCGTTGCGAAGCTTGATCGTCACGATTTTCTCCTTCTCAGCCTCGGGGAATCCAGGATTGGTGAAGCGCAGCGGCGAGACCCGAACGGGATTGTCCGTTCCAATTCCGGCGCCATAGGGCGCCCTTCGAGTGTCGCCTCTGTTGGCGGAATGCGACCCGACGCAGTCTTCCTGAATTCGGAACCATTTTCCTAGTTGTGAAATGTGTCACCGGACCGCGGGACTTGTCAAGAGAAATCCCGTATTGGCCGGTTTGTCACGAAGAGGCAAGTCGGCAGACTTGACACCGACCCGTCCCGCCTTCCGTGGCCACTGCCGTCGCGCGGTGGACGGGTCCGACCTTCCAGGTCGCGCTCACATGCAATTGACTTCTCCCGCTTCGCTTGTCGCGCCGCTGTGCCGAAGTCGCCCGGGCGGGGGCAATTCACGAACGCGGGGCGCACGCGACCCCGAGCGGTCCGAAGGCGCCCACCGCCCAGACCCTTGACGTCGCCGCGCGCGGATCGCTAATATTCGAATACGCGAAATCAGTTTCGAAAAACCGAGAGCTTGAGGGTTGCCGGTTCACCGTCGCGAGCTCGTTGAGCGCTGAGCGGAACCCCTGAGGAGATAGATCGCTATGTGCCATCACGACTCGAAGAACCATGGCTGACCCACCCGCAGCGGCGAGCCTGCCTGCGCTACTCGCAGCATGCGCTACCGAATCGCCTCGAGCGGAGGCGCTGATTGACGACGTCGCGACCGGAAAAGTGGTGCGTCGAGGTCTAGGCGAACAGGCGCCGGCACTGGCGCCGGCACAACTGACACAGGATCGGAGTTGCGCATGAGCAACAACTGGGGACGATGGGGCGCCGACGACGAAGCCGGTGCACTCAATCTCGTCACAACCGGCGTGACGCGCAGGGCCGCGGGCTTGGTCGCCACCGGCCAGACGCTGTCGCTGGCCCAACCCCTCGGCCCGAAGACACCTGCGCCCGGCCACCGGCAACAGCCGTCGCGGTTCATGAACCGCGACGCCGGTGATTACGCGCTCGGTGCACGCACGCCGGGAGGATTCAAATTCGCCGAGGACACAGTGCAATTCGCGACCCACAGCGGTACTCACGTCGACGCGCTGTCTCATGCGTGGTCGGGGGACGAACTCTACAATGGGCATTCGTCTGCCCTCACCAGAAGTACGCAAGGCGCACAGCGGTGCGGCGCCGAGAAGCTCGCACCGGTCGCCACCCGTGGCATTCTCGTCGACTTGGTACGCGCATCCGGTGGGCCGCTCGCCCCGCAGACCGCGGTCGGACCTGAAGAACTCGAGCGCGGCATTTCCGAAGCCGGCGTGTCGGTTGAGCCGGGCGACGCCGTATTGGTCCGGACCGGGTGGTGGGAATCGAAGGGATCGAGCGACTCCTACTTCGCGGACGAACCCGGCATCAACGAAGAGGCCGCCCGCTGGCTCGCGAGCCGTGACGTGGCGCTGGTGGGTGCGGACAATTATGCGGTCGAACAGCAATCGGCTGAACCCGGCTTTCCGGCGCATCTGGTGCTCCTCCACCAGTTCGGCGTGCCGCTGATCGAGAACCTGGATCTCGCGGAACTCGCGGAGGCGCTGTCCGTCCTCGATCGTTCGACGTTCTTCCTGCTGTTCGCCCCGATCCCCCTCGTCGGCTCGACCGGAACTCCGGTGACGCCCGTGGCGATCCTGTGAACAGCAACTGGCCTGCCGATCTCGTGCGGCCCGGAGACCTGGTTGTGGTGGCGCAAGGCGTCGGGGAGCCGACGCCACTGCTCGATCAGCTCCTCGCGGCCTGCCCACCCGAGGTCGAGATCTTCGTCGGACTCAGCCACAGCGATGCGCTCAAAGGATCCGCGCCGCAGCGTCCGCTCGTGTCCTTCGGTGCAATGGGGCCACTCGGCAAGCTCGCGGCCACCGGCCACGCCGAGGTAATCCCCTGCAATTTCGACGACCTGCCACGCCTGTTGCCTTTGCGTGCCCGGAGCAACCTCGTGCTCCTGATGCAAGTGTCCCCCGCTGATTCGCAGGGATGCCACGGCTTGGGAATGGCGATGGACTACACCTACGAACTGATCTCGCAAGCACGAACCGTGGTGGCCGAGGTCAATGCCGCGATGCCAACCACGTCCGCGCCAACACTTCCGGCCTCCACGTTCGCTGCCGTCATCCACACGTCCCGGCCTCTTCCGATTGTGCCCACACCAGCAGTGGATGAAGATCACCACGGAATCGCCAGGCATATCCTGCCGCTGATCCCTGACGGCGGGACCATCCAACTCGGCATCGGCGCGGTCCCCTCAGCCATCGGGAAGGCGCTGACCGTACGCCGCGGATTACGTGTTCGATCGACCCTCGCCGGCGATTGGCTGCTGGATCTGCATCGCGCTGGATCACTCTGCGAAGAGCCCGGTTCGGTCATCATCAGCGAAGCCGCGGGCTCCGAGGAACTGTACGAGCACATCGCCACGTCGACAACGTGGGTACGGCCGGTCGCCGAGGTAATCGGTCCGGCAGCCGCAGCGTCGATCCCCCGACTGTTCGCAGTGAACTCGGCACTGCAGGTAGACCTCACCGGTCAAGTCAACGCCGAAGAGATCGACAGCAGATATTTGGGAGCCACCGGTGGGCAAGCAGAATTCCTGCGGGCCGCTCAGCGCTCGCCCGGCGGGGCATCGATCGTCGCGCTCGCTGCGACGGCACACAGCGGACGAACCTCCCGGATCGTTCGGCAGCTGCAGCCCCCGACCGTCACGACGCCGCGAACGAGCATCGACTTCGTGGCCACCGAGTTCGGCGTCGTCGATCTCAGAGGGCGGACTCTGCGCGAACGCGCCGACGCCATGATCGCGATCGCGGCGCCTCAGCACCGATCGAGCCTTCACGAACAGAACGGACACCAACGATGACACCACCATCCGAAATTGACGACCGACTCACCAGATTCCTGTCCGACCAACTGGATGGGGCCGGTGCTCGCGTAGTAGGCCTGAACCGCATCGGTGTCGGCAGGTCCCGGGACAATTGGGTGTTCGACCTGGTGACCGACCACAATGGCACCGAGCATTGCGAGCCGCTGATCCTGCGCAGCGACCCGGACGGAGGCCTGGTCGACACAGACCGCAACGTGGAGTTCGCGTTGCTCGGCATGCTGGAGAGCAGCGATCTGCCAACCCCGGGTGCCCGCTGGCTGGACGCCGACGGGCGATGGCTCGGCCGGCCCTCGCTGATCATGCAGCGGTGCCCAGGTGACTGCGACTACCGCGTGCTTTCGGACCCGCAACGCTCGATCACTCAGCGGCGGGCCCTTGCCGAAAGCTTCTGCGAACTCATGGCGCAAGTCCACAGCACCGATTGGCAGGCACTCGGGTTGTCAGCGGTACTCGATGGTTCCGGCCGGCTCGGTGCGCCCGCCGAACTCGACGCCTGGGAGAAGGTTCTGCGTCACAACCAGCTGGAGCCGTTGCCCGAGTTGGATTTTGCGATTGCGGGACTACGAGCGTCAGCACCCGAACCGGCTCGCACCGTTCTGGTCCACGCCGATTTCAAACCCGGCAACATTCTGTTGGACGGTGATCGGATTACCGCACTGCTCGACTGGGAGTTGGCTCATCTCGGCGATCCGCTCGAGGACCTCGGGTGGGTGACGCAGCCGCTGCGGAGGATGGAGCACCTGATCGACGGGGCGTGGGATGCCGACGATCTGATCGAGCATTACGAGCGAGCCACAGGATTCGAGGTCGACCGCGGCAACCTTCGGTGGTGGCAGGCCTTTTCGACGTTCAAGACCGCGGTGATGCAGGTCAGCGGTCTGCGATCGTTTCTCGATGGCCGTAGTGACGAGCCATTTCGCCCCACCCGCCGGGTACTGGCGACATTGCTCGATTTCGTAGTCAAGGAGGATATCCGATGAGACCGACCATTCACGAGCAATTGTCCGGAGTCGATCGGCTTCTCGATCTCGCTGACGGATCTCATTCGCTTCCGGTCGAGACGTCCGAATTACTGAGCAACGCACGCCGACTGATCAAGCGGGTTGCCACATCATGGGACACGGCATTGCCCTTCCTCCTGGACGACAACGCTCGGCTCACCGAACTCCTGAACGCCGGCGTCGAGGCGCAGGCGCCTGCCCCGACCGACATCACAGCTGTCGTCGCGCGAAACGAGGAGCTACGAGGATCGTTAACTCAGCTCATCTCCACCATTCCCACAGACCCCGAGTTTCGACAGCGTCGGGCCGAAATCGGACAGTACCTGCAGTGGCGGGTTGCCACCGATCCCGCCTGACAGGCAGAAAGACGAGCAAACGTGAACGCACTACCACCAAAATCGATCTCCGGCGACGAGCACTTGGCCGAACAGTTCCCGCTATCGCCGATAGATGACTATTTCGTCCACCAAACCCCGGATCCCGTACGGGTCATGTGGACAGGGGATCCCCGGGCGTACGAACGCCACTGGGTGGTGATCCACGACGACACCGGCGAGTTGCTGATCGCCACGGGCGGCAGCCTCTATCCGAACCTCGATCGGGCCGAGGCCTACGCGATCGTCAACTCGAAAGGCCGACATACCACCGTCCGGAGTTTCCGCTCGATCGGCGCGGATCGCACCGACCTGCGCGTGGGACCGATCGTGCCCACGATTGTTCGCGGTCTGCGGGAATGGCGTTACGTCCTCGAGCCGAACGAGTGGGGAGTCAGCTACGATTTGACGTTCCACGACACCACCCGGCAGGTTTTTCGCGAACCGCTGTCGGACTCTGCGCACGGCTTTCCGACCGGTCGCCGCAACGATGTCACCAGCGGATTCGAATGCTTCGGCTCGGTGACCGGATGGGTCGAGATCGAGGGCGAACGAACCACTTTGGGTCCGAATGCCGCAGGAACGAGGGATCGCCACTGGGGCACCGGACGCGGTGTCGGGGGACCGGAGTTGTCCCTGGGAGGCCGCCTGCACGTAGGGACCAACGGCAACGCCTTCGTGGCATTTCCGGACTGGGCGCTGTGGGGTGACCGACTCTTCTACCCGTTCGGCGACTCGACATCGGGTTCGACGCGAGTCCTCAAACCCACCCGCCGACTCCGGTTCGAGCCGGACACGGACCTCTTCGTCGAAGCCATCGTCGACTACGAGTTCGACAACGGCAAGCAAGTCCAACTCCACTACGAGCGGGTGGGCCAGCAGACGGCCTATCTGCGATGCGGAATGTACGGCGGCACACCGGATCGTGACATCCACCAAGGCGGTTATGCCGGCCCCGACCTGACCGAGGGAGAATCGTATGATCTGAGTCGACCGGAGACCCGGATCGGTATCCGCGGCCTCGACGAGCATCTCTGCCGCGTCACACGTGACGACGGCCAGACCGTTCTCGGGATATACCAGACCATCGACCCCGTGGCCTATGAAGTGTGCATATCGGGCAGGAAGGGCTGGAACCTCCTCGTCTGAGAAGCACCAGGCCAGGACGGTATGGACCGTACAGCCGAAACTCTCTGAAACCCTTGACTTCAGCCATCGCTCGCGACATTCTGATAATCGGAACGCATTTCGAGTCCATGAATTCTGAATCTCCTGTGACCGTGGCGAACCAATAAGAATTCGGTCGAAGACCACGAGATTGACCACTTCTGACGCAGCATGGAGCGATTTCGGCCAGTCGCATTCCTCAGATGCAGGCATTTCGTGCAACGAGAATCTTCCTGAAGGGGCAAATTGTGGTGATTTTACGGAGTACACGGCGAGGCGCATGTGTACTGTCCGCAGCATTGCTGGCATCGGTCGGGTTGGTCGCTTGCAGCTCGACGGGTTCCGGCACATCGGGAGATGCGATACGAGTGGGCGTGACAACGTCGCTCACCGGATCGTTCGGTACCTACGGAAACATGATCAAGGACGGACTGGAGGCCGGCCTGTACTGCAGCACCGAAGGCACCAGCGAAGTCGACGGCAAGCCAATCGAATTCGTCTACGCCGATGACGGCGGCGATCCCGAGCAGACGCTCGCTGCGGCCACCAGGATGGTTGGTGACGGGATCAACATCCTCACCGGCACCACGTCGTCCGCCGCCGCGATGCAACTCGGCCACTTCGCCGAGCAACAGAATCTCCTGTACATCTCCGGTGCCGCGGGGATCGATGATGTCACCGGTCTGAACGCCAACACTTTCCGTGCCTCGCGACAGGCGTATCAGGAAGCGGCCGCCCTGAGCAGCGTCCTCGAGAAGAACAATAACAAGACGGTAGTACTTGCCCAGGACTACGCATTCGGACAGAAGTACGCCTCTACGATCACCGGCATCCTCGAATCGAGCGGATCTGAAGTAGAGAAAGTGCTTGTGCCTTTGGACACGAATGAGTTCACGCCCTACGCGCGGCGAATCAGCGAGTTGAAGCCCGATCTACTGATTGTTGTCTATTACGGCGATGGGGCTCCGTCCATGTGGCAAGCGATGTCGCAACAAGGAATCTTGGACACGACCACGGTCGCGAGCGTGCTGGTCGAGAAGCCGCACTGGTCAATCTATGGTGACGCCGCCGAGAAGATCAACTTCGTGACGCACTATTACCCAGGCGCACCAGGCGGCGAAATGAACGATTGCCTGACCGAGCGAGTGCCCGATGCCGACCTGTCCACCCACGACGGATTCGTGGCTGCTCAGCAGATCGTGCATGCACTATCCACTGCGGGCCCCGACGACGTCGAAGGCATGATCGAGGCACTCGACGGGTGGTCATTCGAGGCGCCGAAAGGACCTATGACAATCCGCTCAGGTGACCACGCCCTACTTCAGGACATGTACCTCGTCTCGCTCAGTGACAACGATGGCGAATTGGTCGCCCACAC
>NZ_JBFUHV010000282.1:0-7383 GCF_056402215.1 Rhodococcus sp. P4_B6
TCAACGGGGCACGCCGGTACTTGTTCAACGGGGCACGCCGGTACTTGTGGAGGGCCGTCGACCATCATGGGAACGTCCTCGATATCCTGGTGCAGGCTCGCAGGGACGGTAGGCTCGCAGGGACGGTAGGCCGCGACTCGGTTCTTCCGGAAACTGTTGAAGAAACAAGGGTGTCGGCCGCGGCTACCGGTCACCGGTCACCGGTCACCGGTCACCGGTCACCGACAAACTCGGCTCCTACCAGGTCGCGCACCGGAACATGATGTCGTCGGTGGAGCACCGGCAATCGAAATATTTGAACAATCCGGCGGAGAACTCCCACAGTTCGGCTCGCCTGCCCTCGTCGAGCAGGTGCGTCATCCGTGTCCACGTCTCGAGCCGGCGCCCTGGTCCGCGCGGTAGCGACATGCTCGAGCTGTGCCACACCCGGGCGCACCACCCGCGACGAGGATAGGTACTCGCACGCTCGACCGAACAGCAGCTTCGGCGAATCGTGCTCCATCGCCCGGGCGAACGGAAACTCGTCGATAGTTCCTTCCACTCGGCCATATCGGTGGTGCGCCGGCCGCCTGTAATACAGGATCTCCCGAAGGTGATCGGTGAGGGTCTGCTCCCGGACGGCATGGCCGGCCAACTCGTCGACCGGTAACTCCAGTCGGTTGGCCGGCCGCGCCACCGCCACCTCCGGTGCGGCTCGCACCTCGGCGGGCGCGAACCCCAGCCACGGCAGCGCGCACAGCTGCACGGCTGCGCCCAAAACGGTTGCGGCACCAGAAAACTGGCGCTTTACTCTCTCATCCGCCCCGGTCGGTGTGACATGGCGGCTCGACGCCGCACAGGTGATCTCCGGGAATCCCCGAAATTGTGTCAACTCCTCCTCCGGTGAACACATAGCGCGTCGCCACCCCGGCCCCCTCACCGCCCGGCCGTCGAGACGGGCAGAACGAGACCGGGTCGTCAGTGGGGCATCACTCTCACGCAATCGTTGTTTTTTCGCTGGAAACTACGCAGTGCCCTACTTGGCGACTACTCGCCCCACGGATCGCTCTCGTGAGGGCCACTCGCAACGGCTCCGATCACGAACGCCAGGGCGATCCCGCCGCCGACCACTGCCCCGGCCATCGTTCTGATGACGCCGAGGACGGCGCCGAGTACTTCTTGCGACCTATCGCTTCGCTGCTTCACCACGGCTGCCGCCTCGGAACCTTGTCGGCGATGTACTGACGCTCCTGCTCAGTAAGTGTACGGAGTCGTACGCTGCGCATGGGGAGTTGCTCCACAGCTCATCGGCAGTTTCGGGCCGGAGTCGGAGAGGAGCCCTTTGGGCCGCAATCGATCGAATACGGTGGATATCTGGAGTCGGCGGATGAGCATCCACGATGTCCGCGACGATAGGCACCGCGCCCATCGGATGGGTCATGGACGCGGCGGTGCCGGCAAAGGGACTTTTCTGGAGTACGACGGGTGCCGATGGCAGAGTGCTACGGGGTTAGTCGTTGCCGTACTCGGGCTCTAAGTAGTCGGATTCGTCGTCTTCGATCTCGAACTCCAGAGGCATGTTCGCGTGTTCTACCAGAGATTTGTCCGAGAGAACCAAGCCGCAGTCACCGCAGGCGAATCCGTCGGTCGCAACCTCCCGAATGAAGCCAACGTAATCTCCGGACGGGGTTGTCGAACCTATGTAGTCCGAGTCGAGTGTCTGATCCCCGTAGATCCATCCCTGTCCCCCGCATGCGGGACACCGGTGGCTTTCCGCGTAGGAGGCCATCACGCGGGTTCTGGTTCCGATGTCTGCTCGCTCGCGCTCGGTAGCCTCACCTCGTTGCAGTCGCTCGTGACGTTCTTTGGCGACCTTGATGAGGGTCGTCAAGCGTTGTTGGGCGTGTTTGTTCGCTCGTGCGAGCACCGATTCAATTTCCTCGCGGCGATCGACGCCTACGTACTCTTCGAGATGCCGCTCCTGCGACGCCAGCAAGAGACTCACGAGCGGCCAGAACCGATCCCACCACGTGTCGTCTACACGGATCGCCGACGCGGAGTGGACATAGGCGTTGCGATCCCGCGCTACCAGGCCGGCGCGCCCGGCATCGAATCCTTGCACCACTCTGGCGCACCGGGAATACACCGTTGTCGCCGCGATCGATACGAAGTCACCCGACGACCGAATCGCGCCGGCCGCGGCGAGAAGAGAGTCCCCTCCTCGGTCTCGGTCGTTGTTACGGATGTCGGCGATCAACGTGGGGTGGATCTTCGCAAGCGTGGCCTTCCCCAACAGTTCGAGGGCAGAGGAAGCCCAGAATCCTTGCTCATCGGGACCGAGCTCGGGATCCAACGCCTTGTTGATGAAGTTCACCGACTTCACCCAGAGTGCGCGGTACTCAAACGGTGCAATCACCGGGTCTCCTGACTGACGAGGATCCTACGGAGCACTTTGTGCGGCGCATCGGATGCGTCTCGACCATGGAGAACGTGGTGATTGTCGAGGATCAATAGTTTCCCCGGATCACCCCAACGATGGACGTAGTCGGGTTCGGTCCCGCGAACTAACCGACACACCCGGCGTGCACGGGCGTCGGCAGGTGTCATGCATCCTGGGTCGAATCGCACGTAGTGCCCTGAGTAGGCCGACGCGTAAAAGAGGTTTTGGGCGCCACCATCGACCAGGAAGATTCCGTTACTCCAATCTGCACGCTCGGATCGACCGGTGAACAGAGGGTTTGCCCTTGCTACGAACGTTTCCGAGACGTCGTCGGTGACCTCACTCCCTGATTCCAGGACGACGTACTTGGGAGGCTCCGGCAAGTGGGCGCCGTCGGTGTGCAGCGGGAGAGCTTTCGACCCGTGGATCTTGCTCAATGAACGCGGCTCAGCCGATTCGGATCCGGTCGGTCGCAGCTCACTGATTACGTTGTCGGTAGTCCGGGCCTTGGTCGTCGAGTAATGCTCCGACTGGTCGACGAACCCGCACATTCCCTCGATAGTCCCCGCTATAACTGCCCAACCTGCTCTGGCGGCCTCTTCGAGCCCCCGCTCATAAATGCTCTTTGTCGCTGCATCGCGTATCGGTGAGTCGGACAAGCGCGATATCCCCTTCTTCTTCTACGGGCGTTCCGCCCGGGTTCGTTGCCTTAATCACCCGCGGTCGTGATCCGAAGATCGACCATTCCGAGCGGATGCGCCCGGGCGAGGAGTCAGTTTCGCAGGGACAGGGGAGCTGCTCGGCTGCGGCGCCTCCCGCGGGTTACTGGGGGCGTCCAATGCCGCCAGTCGACGTGCGTCATACGCGGCCGCGAGCGCCGGATCAACGCTCCCCGTGGCTTCAGCCGACGCCTCCGGCCGACGCCTCCGGCCGACGCCTCCGGCCGACGCCTCCGGCCGACGCCTCCGGCCGACGCCTCCGGCTGAGTGCGTTCGGCGCGGCAGTTCTTGGTGGAGGGCATGTCGCGGCGGGCGACGTTCCACTCCGCGACCGCCTCGGATGCGGTGGGGGAGCCTTTCCCATTCCTTCCGCAGGCGGGGCAGCGACAAGTCCTTTGCGAGATGGCCGCCGCCGCTTCGCACCGTGCTCCTTCGACGGGCGCACCGCGACCTTGTCGCCGCCGACGACGTCGTTGCGGCCGGATGCCAGGTGTGGACGCACAATCAACCCTTGCCCCCGCAGACGTCGCACGAACTCAGCTTCCGTTTTCGATGCGGCCGCGCACGCCCGCACCCGGCGCGCGGGGAGTTCTCGGTCCAACTCGGTTGCACCTTCGCGGGCGGCGCGGTGCAACTCGGCGCGGTGGTAGCCACGCTCACCGGTCTCGGCGTTGCGAGGCTCGAGCACTTTCAACGCGTGCTTATGTTCGAGCATATTCACAGTCTCGCTGGCACGCCTCCAGTCGCGGTAGAGGTCGACCTTCGTGCCATCCTCGCGCACCGCGGAGGCGGCGATGTGGTTGCGGTCATTTCCATTCGCGGACAGGCCGTGGCGAACCGCGAACCGCGACCCAGGGGCGGGGAGCGGCCGGAGGTTTCGGTGAAGCCCATCTCGTCCATGAACTCCCGCGCGATCGCGCCCCGGTCGGCTTCCGGTTGGGTCATCGCAGACCTCGGCGCCGCCCGGCACTGGTACGAACGCGCCGCCGACGCCGGCCACACCGACGCCATGAACAATCTCGGCATCCTGCTCGCCACCCAGCTCGAGCCGCCCGAGCTCCCGTTGATGACGACCCACCGTGCCAGCCTGATCTTGGTTTCGTCGTCCGGGTACAGCCGCAGGTAGGCGTCCCGGGTGACCACCAAGGCAGGCTGCAGCTGGGTATCGGTGATCGAGACCAGATCGGCCAGGTCACCGAGGTCGTCCCGGGTCCGGTAATCCGAGATCCGTGACTGCCGAAGCGAGGCCACGATTCCCCAAGATCGGCGCCCGATCGTCACCGCAGTCGCCACGCGGACGGAACGGTACACAGGACGGTTCGCCGTGATTCGGGTCGTTCGACATGTCAGACCCGGTTTCCGGGCCTGTCAGGTGGCCAGCCAGAGGCGCCGCCGCGTAACGGCCCTTCATCCGCTCAACCACGTCGGGGCGCAGGGGAGTGGGCGGGGAATTCTCCAGATATTCGGTCAGCTGCCGGAAGAAGGCCGCGGCGTCCATGCCGAAATCGGCCATGATCGTCTCAGCGGGGCCGCCGCCATGGGCGCACCACCGCACTTCGAACGCCACCATCCGATTCACCTGAGTGGTTCCCACGGGTATCGCTGTTTCTGCGTCGGCCGTGCCGCGTCCGCATCCATGGTCCCGACCTCGCGGCCGTGGTCGCCGCGGTCCATGCGATCGAGGTGCTGCTTGATCCACGTGGTCGACCACGCGGACCGAGGGGGTGAGCAAGGAGCCTGGTTGGTCATCGGGCGATGCCTTTCCGGTCGAGGCCCGCGCTGGAGGGGAGGGCGGTGAGGGAGCAGAGCGGTGAACGCGGTCGGTCGAGGATCGGAAACGTCGGTGCACGTTCTGCCGTGGTAGCAGGGTGTGCGAGTGCGGCGTGGAATGCTTCGGCGACGGTGTCGAAGCAGCGCACCGCTGCGCCGATTCCGATCCGGTCCAGGGTCGAGTGCAGGCCGGCCAGGGAGGCGACGGTCAGGCGGCATCGCTGCTCGGACAACCGGGTGGCGGCGCCGTCGAGTGCGGCCAGTCCGGCGCATCCGATGAACGGAACGTGCAGGAGGTCGACGACCACGCTGCGACCGGTGAGCACCGCCTCGGCGAGGCAGGCGTTCAGTATCGGGGCGGTGACGACGTCGATATCGCCGCGCACCCGGATCACCCCGGGGCCGCCGGTGGGTTCGTCGATGTCGATGCGAAATCCGGGTTCACCGGGATCGGCGTTGTCCCACCGGTCGGTTTCGGACAACGAGGACTGCACCAGTTCGGGAGAATCGAAGATGGAGCGAAAATAGGCCATGGGTGGCTCCCGGAGTGTGACCGGCTGCGGAACCGCACCGAACCCTGCAACGAGGGTCTTCGACACATGGGCCGACGATCCCGAACCGGTGGCGGGCAGTGTCTACCAGGCTGTGGTCTCAACCTCAGATCAGAAGATAACGCGCCGTCCCGCAGAAGAAACCCTGCACACGTGAGGGTTCTTACCGTCCCGTGCACGATGTCAAGGGGCGCGTGCAGGTTGAGTAGCCAGACGTGGGTGGACAGGGCGGCGACGCACGCGCACCAGGCGGGATCGGCGGCCAGCGCCATGCCGGCGGGCGATGTGTGTCGATGGTGGGGCGGATCAGGTCGGCGCTGCTGCCGTGCGATCAGACACCCGGGCGGCGACCGTACCGGACAGACACATCAGCAGCGCGGTGCGCATGTGGCGGTCCAGACCGTCCGCAGAGACGATTCGGGTGAGCGCGGCCCGCAATCCGGCCAGATCACCGTCGGCGAGCAACCGACTCAACTGGTCGGCCAGACGCCGGATCCGCCGACGGGGCCACTCCAGCGAGAAGGAAGGTATGAGACCGGGYCGACCGGGTTCGGGGCCGGCCCGGTTCCGGTTCCTGGACGCCACCGGGACCGCGCCCGTTGGGCATTGAAAATCGGTGGGCAAGAGTGTCATACGGATCAAATTGACATGATATAAGTTGCCGCAATCCGAATAGCGTTGCGCAACAACCATTCGCGAAGTCCGGTGCCGGCCCACCTCGCCCGTTCGAGATGCCTGGGTTCCTGAGGTCGAGCCTCGGACCGTAGCTGCTCGGCGGTCTGATCGCCGTCGCGATCGGGCTGGTCCCGTATCAGCGTGTGGTCGGCGGGATGCCGATCTCCCACGCCGGGGCCTTTCTGCTCGGTTGCCCCTCGCGGTCATCACCGGGGGAATCATCGTGTTAGAGCGATGGATTGGTCGCGATATACGTGGTATTGAGTTCGGACGGCGACACCGACTCGGCGATCACGCCGGCCGCGGCGATCAGCATCTGATCCGTGATGCCGACTGCGTGCGCGTCGAGCAGTCCACGAAACACCCCGGGGAAATGCGAGCACGTTGTTGATCGGGTTGGGAAAATCCGACCGTTCGGTGGCCACCACTGTGGCGTGCTCGCCGGCCGCGACCCGGGTCGACCTCGGGGACCGGGTTGGCGAGCGCCAACACGATGGAATCGTCGGCGGTGTCGTCAGGCGACAGGATCCCCTTCCGCCCGCACGCGATGGGGGTCCCGCCCTGGGCGACGAGCAACCTGATGACGACGTGCCCGGCGCCGTTCCGCCGTCACCGGCCCTCCGGTGAGGCTTTCGGTCCGATTCCCAGCTCCACGACCGTCCCCGGGGTCACCGGGATTCGGTGACCCGAGGATCGCCCGAAAGAACGGGTACACCAGGGCCAGCACAGCATGAGCAGACAGCGATTTTCATCGCGTATTCGGCTTGTCCGAGAGGAGATTCCTGCGCGAAGGTAAGGCAACCCCCTCCGCACCCCGCTTCCGATTCAGAGTGAACAACCCGGAAACACCGCAAACCTTCCCGGACCGTCGACGCAGCTCCGGCCTATCCAGTGCTCGGTCCGGGAACGACCAACGCGGGCGTCGAGCAGCACATCGAGCCCAGCAGCCCAGCTACTCAGCGGGTTCGGCGTGTCACGTCAGTCGCGGAGCTCGCCGATGTCTCCGACCCCTCCCTGCAGGTGCATCCGGCYGTCGGACAGCCTGTAGGTGACGCCGGCAATAGCGCAGGCACCACTTCCGACGCGATCGGCGATGATGCGCGAACGCTCCATCAGGAGAGCCCCGGTCTCCACGACGTGGCGGCCTTCGAGTTCGTCGACGGTGGTGAGGCCCTCTTTGCGACCCATCATGATCGACGGCGCCACCCGTTCGACGATGCTGCGGATGAAGCCGTCCGGGACCTTGCCC
>NZ_JBFUHV010000283.1:0-7292 GCF_056402215.1 Rhodococcus sp. P4_B6
TCTCCGTCGGGATGGTGTTCACATAATCGGTCGACGTCAACGCCGGCAGAGCGACGTGCTTCTCCCCGGCCCGCTCGAGCATCCGCAACATCAGATACCGGGCACGAGTCGGACCGGACCGGTCCAACAAACCATCGAACGATTCCAACCACTCCGTGGTCTCATCCGGATCGATATCCGGCAGATACGACGCAACACCCTCACGGATGACGTGGGAGCCCGCGCGGGGGCGGTCGGCGGAGGTGGTGGTCTGTTCGAGCAAGGGATACTCCATCGTTGCGGGCGCGGGGTCGGGCGCCTGTGTGTCCGCCCGGGGTGAGGGCGGTGTGAATGACTAGGGCTTCGCGAGCGGCCATCCCGTGATCCGCTTGGGACGCGGGGGCGCGTACGTGCGCACCTTCGAGGTCGAGAGTCCCAACCCTACAAGAGATTCCGCCAATTTCACAGCGGCACTGACTCCGTCGACCACGGGAACACCGGTGCGCTCACGGATTTTGTCGTCGAGTCCGGCCATGCCGCCGCAGCCGAGGCAGATCACCTCGGCCTTGTCTTCACGCACGGCGGCTTCGGCTTCGTCGACGATCGCCTCGATCGTGCGTTCGGGGTCGGTTTCCAGTGCGAGGACGGGCAGACCGCTGGCGCGCACGCTCGCGCACTTGGCGTCGAGACCCGCGAGCCGGAGCCGGTCTTCGATGAGCGGCACGGTTCGGTCGAGGGTGGTGACCACGGAGTACTTGTGCCCCAGCATCATCGCGATGCTCGCGGAGGCCTCGGTGATGTCGACGACGGGGACGTCGAGCAGTTCCTGCAGACCCTCCCTGCCGTGTTCGCCGTATCCGGCCTGGATCACCGCATCGTAGGGTTCGGGGTACGACCGCACCCGGTCCATCACCGCGATCGCGGCGAGGTAGCTCTCGAAGTTCCCTTCGACGGATTCGGCACCGATCTCCGGTGTGAGCCCGACGATCTCGGTTCCGGGTGCTGCCGCGGCCTCGGCCTGCTTGGCGATGGCGTCGGTGATGGACGTGGTGGTGTTGACGTTGACGACGAGAATGCGCATCGAAATCTCCTGTCAGTGGTCGCCGTGGCCGCTGTCCACGGCGATCGACTCGCCGGAAGCGTCCACGTAGTGCCGGGTCCGGTCGCCGACGACGGCGTAGATGGCTGCCGCGAGACCTGCTCCGATGAACCACGAGAAGGGGGCGACGAGATGGAAGGCGGGGACGATCGCGAACAGGGTGCTGACCACGGCGGCGGGAACGAGGGCATAGATCGCCCGCAGATTGAATCCCTTGCGGTAGTAATAGGTTCCGGTGGGGCTGTCCGAGTAGAGGGCGGGGACGTCGACCTTGGTGCGGCGGATGAACCAGTAGTCGACGAAGATGATGCCGAACAGGGGTCCGAGGACGGCGCCGAGGCCACCGAGGAAGTAGTTGATCACCACCGGGCTGTCGTAGAGGTTCCAGGGCAGCAGGACCACGCCGATGCAGGCGCTGATGATGCCGGCCTTGCGGAAGCTGATCTTCTCGGGGGCGAGGTTCGACAGGACGTACGACGGTGCGACGAAGTTCGCCATGACGTTGACGGCCATCGTGACGATGACGAGCGCGAGGCAGGCCAGCGACAGGAACAGGGTGTTCGGGATCGCGGCGACGATGTCGGTGGGGCTGTCGATGATCGTCCCGTCGATCTGGAACTGGGCGCCGCACAGGATGAACGCGATGACGGCGAACGCGAGGACGTTGACGAACAGGCCCCAGAAGTTGCCGCGCACGACGGCGGTCTTCGACGGGGAGCGTCGCGAGAAGTCGCAGAAGTTGAGGATCAGGGTGCCGTAGATCGACATCCACAGGGCCGCGCCCGCGAAGACCTGCCGCCACATCTCCCCGCCGGATGCGGGCTTGTCGGACGCCCAGGCGACGGAGAAGTCGGTGCGGAACAGCATCCACAGCGCCAGGGAGCCGACGGTGACCAGGATCAGCGGGCCGGCCAGGCTCTCGAATTTGCGCACGGCCTCCATCCCGTAGACGAGGACGACGATCTGGATCGCCCAGATCCCGATGAAGCAGATCCATCCGAGGCTGGACAGTCCGAGGATCGAGTTCTGATCGAATCGGCCGAGGGACGGCGCCACGGCGACGAGGAAGATCCGGAAGACGATCGACGCGAGGTAGGTCTGGATTCCGAACCAGACGATCGCGATGATCGCGCGGACGACCGCGGGGATCTGGGCCCCGCGGATGCCGAAGCTGATCCGGCTCATCACGGGAAACGGCACGCCCGTCTTCTGCCCCATGAATCCGGCGTAGGTCATGGCGACGCAGACGATGACCGCGCCGATCATGAGCGACAGGATCATGTGGCCGCCGCCGAGTCCGAGCGCGAACAGGCCGATGGCGAACGAGTAGTTGGCGATGTTGTGGACGTCGTTGGTCCACAGCGTGAAGATGCTGTAGGAACCCCAGCGACGGCCTGCGGCCTTCGTCGGTGCCAGGTCCGCGTTGTAGAGTTTCGGACTCGTCGTCGTGTGACGGCCGGCGGCGGCAGTGTGGTCGACGGTGGTGGTGTGCCGCGAGACTGTGTCGTCTATGAGCATGTGCCTGTCCTTGCGTGGCGGCGAACTAACTTCCGTATCACGGAAAGCTTGTTCCATTGGTCCCTCCAAGTGTGAGCCAGGCAACAGTGGCCGGTCAATGATTTCCGCAGGATATATCTTGGTGCCGCACCGCCCCGAACACGACAAACCCGCTGCCGCACTGGATATTTCGTTCCAGTGCGACAGCGGGCGGGGTCGCGGCGGGGTCAGGCCAGTCCGCGACTGAGCAGCCGTCCGCGGGGTGCCTCGTCGAGGTCGATCCGTTTTCCGGCCAGCCAGGTGCTGCGCACGACGCCGGCGAGGGCACGCCGGTCGTACGCGGAGACGGGATTCTTGTGCTGCAGGGCGGCCACGTCGACGACGAAGGCCTCCTCCGGCGCGAACACCGCGAAATCCGCCGCGTACCCGAGCGCGATGTGCCCTTTCGTGTTCAGCCCGACCTGCTCGGCGGGGTTCTCCGCCATCCACCGGACCACGTCGTTCAGGGTGTGCCCGCGACGCTTGGCCTCCGACCACACCGCGGACAGCGACACCTGCAGCGACGCGATGCCGCCCCACGCGACCCCGAAGTCGCCGATGTCGAATCGTTTGAGGTCCACCGTGCACGGGGAGTGGTCGGTGACGACGCAGTCGATCACACCGTCGGCGAGGCCCTGCCACAGCAGTTCCCGGTTCCCGGCTTCACGGATCGGCGGGCAGCACTTGAATTGCGTTGCTCCCGAGGGAATTTCCTCGGAGACGAACGACAGGTAGTGCGGGCACGTCTCCACCGTGAGCTTCACGCCGTCCTTGCGGGCCGACGCGATCATCGGCAGCGCGTCGGAGCTCGACAGGTGCAGGATGTGCACCCGGCACCCCGTCCACCGGGCCAGCTCGATGACCTCCGCGATGGCGAGATTCTCGGCGCCCCGCGGCCGCGAGTCGAGGAAGTCGGCATAGTTCTCGCCGCCCGGTGACGTCGCGCGGTCGATCGCGTGTGCGTCCTCCGCGTGCACGATCATCATCGCGCCGAAACTCGCGATCTCCTTCAGCGCCAGTTCGAGCTCCGCCGGATCCAACGGCGGGAACTCGTCGACGCCGGAGTGCAGCAGGAAGCATTTGAACCCGAACACGCCCGCGTCGTGCAGGGCACGCAGGTCCGGGACGTTGCCCGGCACGGCGCCGCCCCAGAACCCGACGTCGACGTAGGCCTGATCGGACGCGACCCGGCGTTTGACGTCCAGGGCCGCGGCGTCGACGGTCGGCGGGATGCTGTTGAGCGGCATGTCGACGATCGTGGTCACCCCGCCGGCGGCCGCGGCGCGGGTCGCGCTCGCGAAACCCTCCCATTCGGTGCGGCCCGGCTCGTTGACGTGCACGTGGGTGTCGACGAGACCGGGTATCAGCACTTCGTCGTCGCCCAGTTCGACGACGACCTCGGCGTCGAGTTGGGCCCCGTACGGTTCGATGACGACGATCCGGCCGTCGCGCACGCCCACACTGCGCGCGACCTCCCCTGCCGAGGTGATCACCCGCGGGGCACGGAACAGCAGATCGAGCGGATCAGACATCGTCGTCACGACCTGCGCCGGCGACACCACGCACCGCTGCCGCCACGGCCGGGGCGACGGCCGCGTCGAACACGCTCGGCACGATGTAGGTGGGGTTGAGCTCCGACGGGGACACCGAATCGGAGATCGCCCGGGCGGCGGCGATGAGCATGTCGTCGGTGATCTCGACGGCGTGGGCGTCGAGCAGACCCCGAAACACGCCCGGGAATGCGAGCACGTTGTTGATCTGGTTCGGGAAGTCGGACCGACCGGTCGCGACGACGGCAGCGTGCTGTCCGGCGGCGACGGGATCGACCTCGGGGACCGGATTCGCGAGGGCGAACACGATCGAGTCGGGACCCATCGTCGCGATGTCGTCGCCCGTCAGGATGTCCGGTGCCGACACACCGATGAACACGTCGGCACCGGCGAGGGCATCCTGCAGCGACCCGGACCGGGCCTCGGGATTGGTGTTGTTCGCGATCCACGAGCGGAACGAGTCGGACGTGTCGTCGGGCGAGAGGATCCCGTTCCGACCGCACGCCACGATGTTCGTCGCCCCCTGCGCGACCAGCAGGCGGATGATCGCGTGCCCGGCGGCGCCGACACCGGAGACCACGATCTTCACTGTGTCGAGGCTCTTCTCGACCACCCGCAGCGCATTGGTGAGTGCGGCGAGGACCACGATGGCCGTGCCGTGCTGGTCGTCGTGGAACACCGGGATGTCCAGCATGTCGCGGAGCCGGGCCTCGATCTCGAAGCAGCGCGGGGCGGAGATGTCCTCCAGGTTGATTCCGCCGTACACCGGGGCGAGGGCCCGCACGATCTCGACGATCGCGTCCGTGTCCTGGGTGTCCAGGCACACCGGCCACGCGTCGACGTCCGCGAACTGCTTGAACAGGGCCGCCTTGCCCTCCATCACGGGAATCGACGCGGCGGCACCGATGTTGCCCAGCCCCAGCACCGCCGAACCGTCGGAGACGACCGCCACGGTGTTGCGCTTGATCGTCAGTCGTCGTACGTCCTCGGGGTTCTCGGCGATCGCGGTGCAGACCCGGGCGACACCGGGCGTGTACGCGCGGGACAGGTCGTCGCGGTGCTTGAGCGGAACCTTCGGCACCACTTCGAGTTTCCCGCCGAGGTGGAGCAGGAACGTGCGGTCGCTGACCTTGCCCACCACGACGCCGGGCACGTCCGCGATCGCGGACGCGATCTGCTCGGCGTGCTCGACGTCGGACGCGTCGCAGGTCACGTCGATGACCATGTGGTCGGGGTGGCTCTCGACCACGTCCAACGCGGTCATGGCGCCCTTCACGGAGGCCACCGCCCCCGCGAGGGTCGACGTGGTGCCTGCGCCGACCGGGGCCGTGACGCGAACGGTGATGGAGTAACCGGGACTGGGGTTGGGCATGGGTGTTTCCTCGGGTTCGTCGAAGGAGTAGGGAGTGCGCTCGATCAGCGGGGCGCCTGGTCGGCGACGAGTGCCTGATGGGTCTGCGGAAGCGCGTCCCACCAGGTGCGTCGCGTCTCCGCCAGTGCCGTCTCGTCGAGATCGCCGAACAGCCGCAGCCGGGACAGGCCACCGTCGGGGTAGACGTCGAGTCGCAGGTGGGTGGCCGCGGCGGCGGCGTCCAGAACGAACCGGTGCCGGGTGTCGGGTTGCACGGCCGTGCGCGGCAGCAGTTCCGTCCAGGCGCCCTCGTCCGCGATGTCGGCGGTGCGCGCGTCGGCGGTGCTCAGCCGCACCCAGCCCGGCGCGTTCCCTACGTAGTAGCTGGTGTCGATCTCGACGTGCCGGGGGCGACCGGCCGCGGCGAGCGAGAACACGGCGAAGTCGTTGCCGCCCCCGCGCCGCCGGGAGTTCTCCCAGCCCTCCCCCATGTTCCGGGCCCGGCCGGGAAGGATGATGTTGGCGGGCGAGGCGTAGAACGCGTCCGAGCAGCCGACGAGGCGGCCACCGTTCTCCGCGGCCAGCAGGTCCACGGTCCCGTCCAGGAACCGGGGGTCGGGCACGACCTCACCGTGTACACGCAGACGCGCGACGCCGCCGTCGGGGTAGATCGAGAGGCGTACGTGCGTCCAGCGGTGCCGGTCGGCGACCGCGTACGTGTTCTCCTTGTGTCCCTCGGCCGGGGACTTCTCGACGATGGTCTGCCAGTCCGCCTTCATGACGTCCTCGATGGACGGATAACCCTCGATCGACGCCGCCTCGATGGAGACGAAGGGCGGGTAGTTGCCCTTGAAGTGCGCGGTGTCCACGACGACGCCGTGGATGATGCCGGCGGAACCGAGGCGGACGATCGCGTAGTCATGGCCGTCGTCGCGGCGGCGGCGGGTCTCCCAGCCGTCGTAGACCTTGCCCTTGTGCCCGAAGTCCGCGGGGTCGAAGAACGGGGCCTCCGCCTTGATGAGGTTCTCCCGCTGCGCGAACAGTTCGTCGTTGGCGGCGGAGACGCTCCCGCCGAGGGCTCGCGAGGCGAGGTCGGGCAGGGCGGTGAAATCGGAAGTCATGATTCTCCTCGTGTGCTGAGTGTTGCGAGTTCGTCGGACGATGCGGCGATCGTGCGGCCGATCCGGCGCAGGAGTTCCGCGGCATGTCCGATCGATCGGTGAAGGTCCGGTTCCAGGTCCGCGAGCGCGTAGGCCGCGGAGATGCCGGAGCTGTGTAATTGTGCGTCGCTGAGCTGATTTCGGCCGCAGACGGCGAGGACGGGGATTCCCGCCCTCCGTGCCTCGGTCGCGACGCCGATCGGGGCCTTGCCGTGCAGGCTCTGCTCGTCCAGCGACCCCTCGCCGGTGATAACGAGGTCGGCGGCGGCGAGTCGCCCGCGGAAGTCGACGAGGCCGAGGACCGTGTCGATGCCGGGCCGGATGTCCGCACCCAGAACCGAGATCGCGCCGAACGCCGCCCCGCCCGCGGCGCCCGCCCCCGCGGCCCGGCTGTCATCGCGGCCCGTCGCGGCGCGCACGACCTGCGCCCACCGGGTCATCGCGTCCTCGAGAACGACGAGTTGTCCGGCCGCCGCGCCTTTCTGGCCCGCGTACACGGCGGTGGCGCCGCTCGGGCCGAGGAGCGGGTTGTCGACGTCGCAGGCGAGCCGGAAGTGCGCCGCCCGCGCCGCCGGGTGCAGACCGGTGACGTCGACCCGGGCGGCGTGGCGCAGTGC
>NZ_JBFUHV010000284.1:0-7214 GCF_056402215.1 Rhodococcus sp. P4_B6
CCTCGGCGGCAACGTTCGCCGCCGCCGGCGACGGCGGATACGTCGAGGCGGTGTACTTCACCACCGAGCCCGAGGCCCGCGCACACGAGAAGGTCACCGTCCCCGACGATCTGCGTTCGCTGTTCGAGGAGGAAGGCCGGCTGATGGGCGAGGTCGACTACTTCGACCTGCGCGAGCCCATGCTGGTCTCCGCGTCGCGGTAGCGACAACCACCCACCGCACGCCGCACCGGCCCCCACCTCCGGTGGTGAGGGGCCGGCGTATGCCCACCACCTCTTCGAGCATCTACGCCCCGCCCGGCCACCGCGTGCGATGGCCGTGATCGCCCGGGCCGCCGGCGACGTCCTCGACCATGCCACACGGGCAGTCGGTCAACGCGCCGGGTGCTCGTGACGCTTCATCCGCATCATCATCGTGCACTCCGCAGGGCGCCGGGCTCGTCGTTTTTCGACAACCGGGTTCAGAACCGATCAGTGAGGCGACCGGTCGACGTGCGCCCTGCTCCCGGCGCACCAGGTGCGCTCGTCAGCTGCCTGGGTCCGATGACAGCTCGGGTCTGACGGCACTGCCGTTCTTCCGGCGATCGCACCGCGACCACCGGATCCGGCACGATCCCGGCCGGTGAGCTGCCGAGCCGGGCGTGCCCCTGCTGCGAATATTCCTTGTGCTAAACCTTTTCCGGGTTCCAGGTCGAGACCGCCCAGATGACGACGACGTCGAGTGCGATGATCACCAGCGACCACACCGGGTAGTACGGCAGCCACAGGAAGTTCGCCAGAATCGAGATCGCGGCCACGATGATCGCCGACACCCGGGCCCATCCGGCGCCGGTGAACAGCGCCAGGCCGACGATCGCGACGAGGGCGCCGAGGACGAGGTGGATCCAGCCCCAGGTGGTGAGGTCGAACTTGTAGACGTAGTCCACCCCGACCACGAACACGTCGTTCTCGGCGACGGCGGCGAGGCCCTGGAAGAATTGGATGATGCCGACGGTGACCATGATGATCGCGGCCGCCATCGAGGTGCCGCCCGCGAAGCGTTGTTCGGTCGATGGATACTCGGACACGGCCGTCCCCTTCCCCACAGCTACGAATTCGTTCGGTACGACGATTGTCCGCCGCGGCGTGCTGCCTTCGCCGGAGAACCCCGGATTCCGGCTGGAACGAGCCCGGCGACGATCTTCTCGGTGGTGAACTGGAGGTCCGGCCGGCAGGGTCGGTGCCGGTCGTCCTCCGTTCGTTCGCGAGCGTGGGTCACTCTCGTTCGGGTCGCCCCGCATCGTGGCCCTGAGCAAGGGCAAGGGCAAGGGCAAGGGCAAGGAATCAGGGGGACAGAATCTGTGCTGCTGCATGATGCTTGTGGTCCGGCGAGCCGGGTCGGACACGATCTCGACGCCGACCCCGGACAGCGGGGGGCGACGGCCTGCGCCCCCATTCATGATCAGCCTCCCCGGTCTTGTCGAAGGATTAGGCTCACACCAGCCCGGGCGTGGTGGACGGCCGCCGACACCGGTGCCCCGCTCCCGGGCCTCGCCATCTCCTGCCACCGCTCACGACAGACGTGGTGAGTGACGCACGAAGACCCGCCGCACCCCCCAGCCGCCGATCGCGGCCCGCACCGCCGGCGCGGTGTGCAGGGTGGTGGGAAGTTCAGGTGTGGTATCGGTTCGGGTTGCGCCGGTGCACGACTGTGCGTGGCATCGAGGGTGCGCGTGGCGGCCCGTTCGACCAGCAGGGGGACGAAGCCTCGGATGCGGCCTCCGTCGAACCGACGGAGGGATGCCTCGATCAGGTAGGTCCTCGATCACCTCGGGGTCGAGGTCGGGGTAGCTAGCGCTGGATCAGTCGGGTTCGGACGACGTCGATAGCGTGTTCTTCGCTGTCGCCCATGACGACTATGTCCCGCCCGGCCGGGCGGGGCAGGAACACGTTTCGGCGAACGATTCCAATGTGCGCTCCCGCGGCCGGCGGACTGACGGGACGAGCTCGCCGCGCGCCCTCGGGTTCTGTCTCGGTTGATGCTGACGTCGTGTGCGGGAGTCGCTGTGGCTGTTACCTTCCCGCGTCGGATTCGGAGGTGGTGGGGAATGGGCTGGGACCGAGTGCGAGGGTGAGGGAGGTGGGGTGGAGTCCGATCTCGGTCCAGCTGGTGGTGAGGATCAGCGACCCGGTGCGCGGGTAGGTGCCGATCCAGTACAACGGCGTCGTGCGGTACGGCCCGGATTCGTCGGAGGGGGGTTCGGTGGGGTGGAGCGGGTCGGCGGGGCCGTCGAGGTCGTCGACGAGGACGAGCACGGTCAGGTAGGACCACCGCGCCGACCAGTCGTGGGGGTCGGTCAGGGGACGGGTTTCGTAGCGGGCGAAGTCGGCGCGGATCCCGGTGACACRCATCGCCAGTTGCAGCAGCAGCCCGGACGCGAATGCGGTGACCGCGGACAGTTCGAGGGTCAGGTCTTTCTCGGCCGTGATCGGCAGCGGTGCGTGCACGCGAAGACCTCGGTCGGGGGGCGGCGCGATAGCCGGCCAACGATGGCGGCGCATGCTTCATCTTCGCACCACTGGCCGCCTCCCGGGTCCGGGATCAGGCGGCGGAATTGTGTGTTTCCCAGAGACATTCGTCCGGAGGCACCATTGCTGCCGAGACGAAGAGGTCCCGCAGTCGACTGACGGCCGTGACGGTGAGGCGGGGTGTCCTGCCGTGACGCCACCACCCAGTCCGCGGTCGCCTCAAGGGCGCACCCTCGGTGCCGAGCTGCAGCTCGGATTTCCAATGCCAGATCGACTCGTACTTTTCACCGGCAACGGTCACCGGGCACCGTCGATTTGGTCATTGTGGGGCGTCTTCGTCTTCGTCGTCGATGGCAGCTCCTCGTCTGCCACCCCGATGGCGGAGCCGCGCCGGTATCGGCGAGTCCTGCGGTACGACAGAATTTCTCCGTCCAGGTCCAGCACCACCTCGTACAGTGCCAACATGTCCGCTGACGGAGGGATACGCCGGTCGTCGACCACCTCCACTTCCACCGTCCAKCCCTCCTCGGTCGGCAGCACCGCCGTCGCGCTCTGCGACTCCTTCCCGATCACATCCGCGATGTCACGCAACGCGGCCGCAGCGGCCGCCGCTGCCGACACGGGCGGGGATGTTCGTCAACCATCCCAACCATCTCCTCCTTTTGCTTCGTGAGCATCTGGTGTGAGATCTGTTGTGGCCGGATTCCTGAATGGACCGCGCACGTCGGTCAGGCGTGGAACACCTACGACGTCGCACCGTGGAATCTGTACAACGTGATCTGGCGGATCCAGCACTGGATTCGCGGCGGCGTCAACACTGATCGGTGACCTGAATCCGCTCTCCAGCGGCGTCAGGGTGCGCGGTTCGGCCGGGGTGCCAGACATTCTGACGCAAGACGCGCAGCAGGGTCCCGGGGCTCATCAGCCGCTCCGGACGATCGACCAGGGCGGCGACGCGGATGAAGGCAGTAGCGAGCACGGGATCGTGCACGGCGGCTTCGTGCAGGCGCCGGATGTAGGCGTTGCCGATCCGCATCTTCGGACTGCGGTGTCCCATCACTTCCGGGAACGCCAGGTCCCCGCCGACCGACATGGCCCATGGAACGTCGATCACCTTTGCGACATCGCGGAAGAAGCAGCGTGCGTGTGGCTCGGTGCCTCGCTGCAGGTGACGGTGCAGYGTGCGCGCCTCGAGCGCCGCCACGGTCATCCCCTGTGCATAGATCGGGTTGAAGTTGCACAGGCCGTCCCCCGTCACGAGGAAGCCGGCGGGGAAGCGCGACAGTCGTTCATACCGTCTGCGGACGCTCGCCGGAAACCGGAAACTCCGGGCCTGCGCGAGCGGCTCGGCGTCCCGGATCACCTCGGCGAGGTCGGGGATCCGCAGGGACGTGGCAAAGTCGAGGAAGCCGTCCGGATCGGTCGGCGGATAGTCGCCGAGCATCCCCATCAACGTCACCAGGAAACGGTGTCCCTCGAGCAGCTGTAACGCGCCCCCTCGCGGAGAATCGGGTGTCGGACCGATCACGATCCCTCGGTCGTCGCCCAACCCCGGCGCCGGGGCTCGGTAGATGCGGGTGGCGTAGCCGAGGCCGACGTGCACCTTCTCCTCGTCCGGGCGTCCGAAGCCGAGATCCGCCAACCACATCGGGGCGCGCGAGCCCCGTCCGGTCGCGTCCACCACCAGGTCGGCATCGAGGATCTCCTCGGTACTGCCGTCGGCCCGCCGGAGAACACGGACCCCGGTGACGCGAAGGCGGTCGGGCGTCGTGGTGATGCCCGCGGCATCGCAGCGGTCCACGATCGTGACCCCGGCCAGTTCGCTCACCCGGGCACGCACATAGCCCTCCAAGAATGGCCGGCTGGCGCTCACAACAGTCATTCCGCTCTCCGGCTGCGGAAATCGGTGCCCACTCAGGCACCACCGCACGTCGCGCAGGTTGTCCAGGGTCGGCACCCCCAACCCGACCAGGTCGTCGGTGAAGCTCGGGAACAGCTCCTCCAAGATTTGCTGGCCGCGTTCGATCAGCACGTGGGTGTGGCGGCCCTGAGGCACGCACCGTCGCGGCTCGGCTGCGCCCGGGAGGTGGTCGTGATCGACCACAATCACCTGCGAATACGCTTCGGACAGTACGCGGGCCGCAAGCAAGCCGGCCATGCCGGCTCCGAGCACGACCGCTCGGTGTCCGATCTGAGTTGTCATGGGAGCCTCCTCGATTGGATACGAGGAGAATGCAAGCATTCGGTGTTCGATCACCAGTCCGAATACTGCTCAGTCGTGTTCATTGCGGGTGTCCGTAGACGTCGCGGTCCCACAACCACGAGACGATCCGCGCGACACCTTGTGTGAGGTGGCGCCGATACGTGCTGAACGGCACTCCGAGCACCCGGGCGGCGGCCTCCTGGGTTCCCGCCGGGCGCAGGTACGTCCGGTCGACCGCCCGCAGCAGTTTGTCGTCGCGTGGGTTGTCGGCCAGCGAGTCCACCGCGTCGCGGAGCACGCAGTCGAGTTCGGCGACGTCCGGCTCCCCATCGCTGCGATCGCACACGACCCGGGTGCGCATCAACGGGTTTCGCCGGAGCAGGTCGGGGCGGTGCCAGTCGTGCAAAGCCTGCCGGACCGCCTGCTCGAACTCGGGTTGCGAAAGTACCAGCRGGTCCGGCGTCGGTCGCAGAGGTGCGGAAGGGCTCTCGGACAATGCGCGCTCGGTGACCCGCTCGAGCCATGCGTCGACCGGGACGCGACGGAAGTCGTGCGCGAACAGCCCGTACGTTCGGACGCCCACCTCGAAATCGGCGCCCTCGGCACGCGGAAGGTCGGCGACCGCGAAGTACTCGTTCCACCGGTCCGGCTCGGCAAGTGTGAGGAAGTCCCAGGACAGGCCCGGTGTGCACAGGTACCGCTGCATGGTGATGATTGGAATGGCGTTCATCGTGGGCGACGGGTCCTGATAGGTGTCGAGGTCGACGACGAACCGGGTCTGGGTGACGGTCTCCCCCGTTCGCGGCGGCGAGTGCCCGCGGGCGAACTGCCAGGCCGCCGCGGCACCCGGATCCGATGCCAGATCTTCCGCGGACGCGAGGCTCAGATCGATGAGGCCGAAGAACCCACGGGGCGCACCGTCGGGACGGCGCACGATGTAGAAGCCGTCGGGCTGGCATTCGAACCAGGCGGCCGCGATGGCCGCCGCCTCCGCACCCTCGTGTAATCGGGTGAACTCGACGATCGTTTCGCGATCCGCCGGGGAAGCGGGTTCCGGATAGTGCCGGCCCCACGATTCCCAATCCACCGGGTACAGAATCCCCGGCAGATTGCGAAACACGAACTTCAGGTCGAAGATCATGCGCTGCTGTTCGCGCCCGGTACACGACAGAAGTGAGTGGCGAATGTGCCGGCACACGCGGTGGAAGACGTCGGTGTAGGCGTCGAGGTCGCGCCACCGCAGGTCCGCGTCAATGACGTCGCGGGCCATATCGTGTGGGGCCAGGCCCTCCGGGCCTGCGTCGACGAACGACAGCTGCCGCAGCCACCCGAACATCTCGTGCGCGTCCTCGAGCCCGAGGGCGTCACGCAACAGTGCCTCGGTGGTCACTCGGGCGAGGGCGCACACCTCGAGCGCCCGCCGATGCGMGGGGCTCGGCACCACCGCGATGAACCGCTGCATCAGCTCCCCCATGAGGTCGGGGGTCAACGGATCGGCCGCCACCTCGCCGCCGCGGGATGCCACGTCGGCCAACAGCGCCAGCGCAAGCGGATGGCCGTGCGTGGCCCGGCAGATCCGTTCGTGCAGCGGCGGCGGCACCGCCACTGCCCGGAGAAACTCTCTGCTCTCCTGCGGAGTGAGATTCCGTAGGGACACGACCCGCAACAACTCGGACCACGCCGCGTCGGACCGCCATTCGGAGCTGGGCGGTGTCCGGGCCGCGATCACGGTGAGCGCCGTTGCCGGTAGTCGCGGCAGCAATTGCCTGCGCACCCACTCGTCGATCGGCGCCAGAACCTCGTACGTGTCGATGAGGACGCAAAGTCGTTCCTCCTCCCGCGCGATCACGCCCGTGTCAGGCACATCGACGGCCTCGCCCAACGCTGCCAGGACAGCCGACGGAGACGGCGGAATATCGCGCCCGTCGAGCCGGACGACCGACGCGCCCGTTTCCGCCGCGATCTGCGCGCACTCGTCCAGCAACGTGGTCTTCCCGATCCCTCCGGGGCCGTGCAGGAACAGCACGGACAACTGCGGATCGCCCGACTCCAGTCCAGCCCGAACCAATTCGCGCTCGACCCGGCGCCCGACGAAGGTCCGCCTGCGCCTCGAATTCAGGATGTCTCCGAGCAGTATCGAGGACTGTGCCGTGCCCTCCATACGTCCAATCTAGGAGCAGTGCCCTTCGAACAAAACCTTGGTGGGATCCGCTCAACGGTGTGTGCACAGCGCGTCCGCTCCGTACACACCCGCCACCTACCAGTTCGCTTGTCTCCCACGGGCGACGAGGACGTCGTCCGCGCCCGCGTCGATGCGGGTGCCGAAGTCGCGGCTGATCCCGTCGAGAACCCGCCGCAGCCATTCGGTGTCACTTGTCGACGCGCGTTGCAGTTGCAYCCGCCGGGATCTCATCGGCACCATTCGTAGCTCGAGCAGTTCGTGCGTGCGCGCGTCGAGGGTCACCAGGTAGAGCAGCCGCAGATCGTCGCGGTAGCGTTCGTGC
>NZ_JBFUHV010000285.1:0-7189 GCF_056402215.1 Rhodococcus sp. P4_B6
AGGCCGCCCTGCTTGCGGAGCGAGTCGAAATCGTCCTTGCGGCCGGTGAGGATCTTGTGGACGTACGCCTGGTGGCCCGTGTCGAAGATGATCGGGTCGGCCGGCGACTCGAAGATGCGGTGCAGCGCGAGGGTCAGCTCCACGACGCCCAGGTTGGGGCCGAGGTGCCCGCCGGTCGCCGCGACCTTCTGCACGAGGAACTCACGAATCTCCGCGGCGAGCTGCTTCATCTCCGCCGGATTCAGCTGACGAAGATCGTCAGGCGTCTGGATACGGGCAAGAACACCCAACGAGATCGCTCCCTCCGTGATGCACGCTGCCTTGCGTGCCTCTGCCACGTGGCTTCGTGTCACGTCACAGTGGAACCAGTCTACGGAGCCGCGGAAGGGCGGAACACACGGTACCGGTCGCGGCGGCGGCGTGGTGCGGCTTCGTCCTCGGGCATTCCGGCCACAGCCGTGACCGGCTTCACACAATTGTGTCGCCGGGCGGACCCGGCGGAACAGCCGATTTCGTCGTGAGCAGCCTCTAGGGTCTTCTCATGAGCACCGTCGTGGACGCGCTGATCGGAAAAGTCTTCACCGAGACCCGGGAGAACCGCGGCGGACAGCTCGCCGACTACATTCCCGAGCTCGCCGCGGTCGCCCCCGACTCGTTCGGCATCTGCGTCGCGACCGTGGACGGCTATGTGTACGAGGTCGGCGACACCCGTCTGCCGTTCACGATCCAGTCCATCTCGAAACCGTTCACGTACGCCCTGGCGCTCGCCGATCGCGGGTCCGCCGCCGTCGCCGAGAAGATCGACGTCGAACCGTCCGGGGAACCGTTCAACGAGATCAGCCTCGACCCACGGACGGAACGGCCCCGCAATCCCATGATCAATGCCGGGGCGATCACTGCGACGTCGCTGGTGGCCGGACCGGACCTGGACACGCGATTCGAGCGGATCCGGTCCACGTACTCCCGGTACGCAGGGCGGGACCTGACGTTCAACCGGGCGGTCTACGAGTCCGAGTCGCGGAGCGGGCACCGCAACCGGGCGATCGGCCACATGCTGCGCTCGTTCGACATCATCACCGGCGACCCCGACGAGGCGGTCGATCTCTACTTCCGTCAGTGCTCCCTCGACGTGACGTGCCGCGACCTGAGCCTGATGGCGGCGACGATGGCGAACAACGGCGTCAATCCCGTCACCGAGGAGACCGTCCTCGAGCCGGCCCTGGTCGAGCGGGTCCTGAGTGTGATGTCGACGTGCGGCATGTACGACGCCGCGGGCAAATGGGTCTACGAGGTCGGGCTGCCCGCCAAGAGCGGCGTCGGAGGCGGCGTGCTCGCCGTCCTGCCCGGGCAGATCGGGATCGCGATCTACTCGCCGCGCCTCGACTCCCACGGCAACAGCGTCCGCGGAGTCGAGTCGTGCCGCGCCCTGTCGAACGAGTTGGAACTGCACTTCCTGCACGTCACCCGCGCCGCCCGTTCCGCGGTCCGCGCCCGGTACTCCGTGTCGGACGCCCCGTCCCGGATGCGGCGGTCCCCCGCCGAGCGCGCCGCCCTCGACGACGTCGGCAAGCGCAGCCGGATCTACGAACTGCACGGGGATCTGCTGTTCGCCGGCGCGGAGAGCGCCGTCCGCGAGATCGGCGGCGTCGAGGAGAACCTCGAAGCGGTGGTGATCGACGTCCGGCGCGTCGACGACGTCAGCGGGGTCGCACGCCGGATGTTCGAGACCCTGCGGGCCGACCTCGGACAGAGCGGGTGCGCGCTGGCGTTCGTCGACCCGGCCGGTCTGCTCGGCAACACCCGCTCCGACCTGTCGGGACGGGCGGGCCGGGTGTTCGCCGACCTGGATGCCGCCGTGCAGTGGTGTGAGGACATCCTCCTCGACCGGCACTGCAGCACGGCACGTCAGCCGTCGTCCGTCACGATCGCCGAGCACCCCATGCTGTCCACCCTCAGCGCGAAGCAACTCGAACGGTTCACCCGCGATCTGGTCACCCAGTCGTATGCGCGCGGCGACCTCGTCATCCACCGGGGCGACCGGGCCGCCGGGCTGTTCCTCATCCTGTCCGGCAGCGTCAGTTCCACGGTCACCGACCAGTCGGGTGCGGTGCACCGGATCATGACGTTGTCGGCCGGCATGAGCTTCGGGGAGATGACGATGATGATCGACTCCCGTTTCCTCAACGACGTCCGCGCCGACACCGAGGTGACGGTTGCGGTGCTGACCACCGAGCGTTACACCGAAATGGCTTCGGAGGAACCGAAACTGAAGCTGGCGCTGCTCGAACGTCTCGCGTCGGGCGCGTACGAGCAACTCGACGTGATGCTGCGGGCGCTGCTGCGCCAGGGCGGCGGACTCTGACCGGCTCACGGGAAAACCCGTTGCCCGAACCGGAAAAATCGGACAGGCTTGGGGCTCGGAACCGACGACGCTCGAATCGAAAGCAGGGTGCAATGCTCACAGCGACCAAGCTGGCCATCGAGACGACGGGACTCGTCAAGACATTCGGATCCACCCACGCGGTCGACGGCCTGGATCTGGCCGTTCCCCTCGGGGGCGTCTACGGCGTCCTCGGACCGAACGGCGCGGGCAAGACCACCGCGATCCGCATGCTGGCCACGCTGCTGCCCCTCGACGGTGGAACCGCCACCGTGCTGGGACACGACGTCGCGACCGAGCCGGACGCCGTGCGCAGCAAGGTCTCCCTCACCGGGCAGTTCGCCTCGCTCGACGAGGATCTGACGGGCAGCGAGAATCTGCTGCTGCTCGGCCGGCTGTACGGGTACTCCCGCGCGGCGGCCCGCACCCGGTCCGAGCAGTTGCTGTCCGCGTTCGGTCTGGAGGAGGCGGGCAACCGGCAGGTGAAGAACTACTCCGGCGGCATGCGCCGGCGGCTCGACATCGCGGCGAGCATCATCGTCACCCCGGAGATGATCTTCCTCGACGAACCCACCACCGGTCTCGACCCACGCAGCCGCAATCAGGTGTGGGAGATCGTCCGCGCACTGGTGGCCGGCGGAACGACGGTGCTGTTGACCACGCAGTACCTCGACGAGGCCGACCAACTCGCCGACCGGGTGGCCGTCATCGACCACGGCAAGGTGATCGCCGAGGGCACCACCGGCGAACTCAAGGCCTCCGTCGGATCGGGTGCGCTGCACGTGCGGGTCACCGACATCGCCACCCGTCCCGCGGCGGCGGCGCTGCTGCGGGACGTGCTCGAGGTGCCGGTCACCGAGGAAGCCGATCCCGCCGCACTCACCGCCCGCATCGACGACCCGGCCCGGGTCTCGCGGGCGCTGCCCGCACTCGACGACGCCGGAATCGCAGTCAGCACATTCGCATTGGGGCAGCCGAGCCTCGACGAAGTCTTTCTCTCCCTCACCGGCCGACCCACCGAGGAGCACGCATGACCTCCACCACCGACCGGACCGCCGACACCGCAGCGGCTGTCGCCGACGTCCTGAAGATGCCCGGCCCGAGGCCCGCGCGACCCACCGCATTGTCGACGTCGCTGTCGTTCGGCTGGCGGGCCCTGCTCAAGATCAAGCACGTTCCCGAGCAACTGTTCGACGTGACGATGTTCCCGATCATGTTCACGTTGATGTTCACGTATCTGTTCGGGGGTGCGCTGGCCGGATCGACCAGCGCCTACGTGCAGTTCCTGCTGCCGGGCATCCTCGTGCAGACGGTCGTCATGATCACCATGTACACCGGCCTGACGCTCAACAAGGACATCGAGAAGGGCGTCTTCGACCGGTTCCGGTCGCTCCCGATCTGGCGTCCGTCGCCTCTCGTGGGCGCGCTGCTCGGCGACGTCGTCCGCTACACGATCGCCTCGATCATCGTCCTGATCCTCGGGCTCGTCCTGGGATTCCGCCCGGATGGCGGGCTCGTCGGTGTGGTGGCGTCGATCGGACTGCTGCTGTTGTTCTCCTTCAGCCTGTCGTGGATCTGGACGATGTTCGCGATGCTCATGCGCACCGAGCAGGCGGTCATGGGGGTGTCGATGTTCATCCTGTTCCCACTGACGTTCGCCAGCAACATCTTCGTCGACCCCGCGACCATGCCGGGCTGGCTCCAGGCGTTCGTCGGCGTCAACCCGATCAGCAAGCTGGTGACGTCCATTCGCGGGCTCATGGCCGGAACGGTGGAGATGGCGGATCTCGCCGTGGTGTTCGGGTGGTGCGCCGGATTCGTCGTGATCTTCGGACCGCTGACGATGCGCCTGTACAACCGTAAGTCGTGACGGCGCCTGTGTCCGGTCCCGCCGAGCATGCGGTGACGGTGCGCGGATCCGGAATCGTCTCCGCGGTTCCGGATCTCGTCCGCGCCTCCGTCACCGTGACGGCGACGCGTCCCGCGGTGGCCGATGCGTTCGAGGCCGTCGCCCGCTCCACCACTGCCGTCACCGACACCCTGCGCGGGTACGGCGTCTCGGGCCCCGACCTCGCGACCACCGGGCTGTCCGTGCACTCCGAGACCACGTGGGCCGAGGGCCGGGGCAACGAGGTGACGGGCTACACCGCGGCGACGACACTGCAGATCACCGTCCGTGCGGCCGGCGCATCCGCACCGTCACCGGCGCAGGTGGTGGCCGCCTGCGTCGGCGCGGGTGGCGACGACATCCGCCTCGGCGGACTCGAATTCGACTTCTCCGATCCGGCCGCGCTGACGGCGACCGCCCGGGAACGGGCGTGGGCCGATGCCCTCGGCAAGGCGGAGCAGTACGCCTCGCTGTCGGGGAGCGCACTGGGCGAGGTGCTCGACATCGCGGAGGTCGACATCGGTGAGGTATCCCCGCGACCGGTCGCGAAGGCGTTCGCGGCGGCCGATTCCGCGATCGCCGTCGAACGCGGTGAGAAGCCGACGCGGGTGGACGTGCGCGTGCGGTGGCGGCTGGTCTAGGCCCGGGGGCCGCGCTGCTGCACCGAGGCGGCGAACGTGTCGGTGAGCTGGGTCAGCGACGTCACTGCCGCCAGTGCCTGTTCCTGTGACCAGTCTTCGAGCATGCCGCGCAACCGTTCGGCCCGGCGCGCGGTGGTCTCGGCCAGAATGTCCATCCCGCTCGGCGACACCCGGATCCGGGAGGCCCGCTTGTCGTCGGGATCGGCGGCGCGGGATACGTATCCCGCGTCGACCAGTTCGGAAATCTGCCTGCTCAGCGAGGACTGACTCACGCACAGGTCGGCGGCCAGTTCGTTCTGGCGGCACTCCCCGCGCGCGGCGAGCACGAAGAGCACGCTCGTCAGTGCGGGCGCGATCGGGGTCTCGCCGCTCGCGGAGACGACCGCCCGCAACGACCGCCCGAGCGCGAACACCGCATCGACGAGCGCCTGCGCAGTATCTGCCTGTACCGACATCCTGTCCCCGTCCCGAACACCCACTACCTGCGGGCTCGACTATACGTATTGTTGCGTTCGGTAACGAACTTCGTCAGCGCGTGAGCAGCGCGATGCACTCCACGTGGTGGGTCAGCGGGAACGCGTCGAACGCGCGCAACTCGTCGACATGATATCCCTGCCCGAGGTACAGACCGATGTCGCGGGCGAACGACGCCGGGTCGCACCCCACGTGCACCACCCGCTCGGCGCCGGCGGCGGCGACCGTCTCGATCACCGCACGCCCGGCACCCGCACGCGGCGGATCGAGTACCACGACCCGGGGTGGGGAGGCCAACCCGGCGATCGCGCGCTCGACCCGGTCGGCGTGGAAGCGCACCTGCGGGAGGTCGGAGAGCGCCGCCTTCCCGTCCGCCACGGCCTGGCGCGCGGACTCCACGGAATCCACGTGTCCCGACGACCCGGCGCTCCCGGCGAGGGCGGCGGCGAACACCCCGACTCCCCCGTACAGGTCCCATGCCGTCTCACCCGCGGACAGCCCGGCCCATTCGGAGACCACCGCGGAATACGCTTCGGCGGCCCCGCGATGCGCCTGCCAGAACCCGGTGGCGGCCAGTTCCCATGAGCGGTCGCGCACCCGCTCCACCGGGCGGCCCGATCCCACGACCACCCGCTCCGCGCGCGGCGCACCGCCGGCGGCCCGCCGTGCCATGGCACCACGCCGCCCGGGACTCGTGCGGCCGGTCCGCGACACCTTCGGCGGCGCGATCTCGACCACGTGCCGCTCCCCCGCGCCGTCGAGAACGATCTGCACCTCGCTGCCGGGCTTCCAATCGTGTTCGCCCACACCGTCGTAGGCGGCGGCCTCGATCTGCGGGCACGCGAGGTCCGTGACGATCCCGGAACTGCGGTGCCGGTGGTAGCCGGGACGGCCGTCCGGGTCGACGGCCAGCCGCACCCGGGTGCGCCAGCCGGTGCCGTCCCCCGTGCCGGGCAGTTCCTCGACGTCCACGTCACGCTGCACCCGCGCGAGCCGCACCAGCTGCTCCGACACGACCTGCGACTTCATGTCCCGCTGCAGGTGCAGGCTCGCGTGCGAGAAGTCGCAGCAGCCCGCGCCGCCCGGACCGGACACCGGGCACACCGGGGCGACCCGCTCCGGGGACGCGTCGAGGATCTCGATCGCGTCGGCCCGGCAGTACGACCCGCCGCGGTCCTCGGTGACCCGGGCGACGACGCGCTCGCCCGGCAGCCCGTGCCGGACGAAGACCACCCGGCCCTCGTGGCGGGCGACGACGAAACCGCCGTGCCCGGGATTTCCCAGCCGCAGCTCGAGGTGGCGGTCCGACCAGTTCTCACTCAACGCTTCTCGTCCGTCACTTGTCGTCGGGTTCGTAGCCGCGGCGCGAGGCCCCGGCCGTGTATTCGATGTTCAGTGTCTTCGCCTTCTCGGACGAGTTCAGTTGCCACGGCACGCTGGTGACCATCACACCCGGCTGGAACAGCAGCCGGCTCTTGAGCCGCAGTGCACTCTGGTTATGCAGGATCTGCTCCCACCAGTGCCCCACCACGTACTCGGGAATGAACACGGTGACGACGTCCCGCGGCGAGTCCTTCCGGACGCGGCGCACGTAGTCGAGCACGGGTTTGGTGATCTCGCGGTACGGCGACTCGATCACCTTGAGCGGCACCGAGATGTCACTCTTCTCCCACCGCCGCACGAGCGCCCGGGTGTCGGGTTCGTCGACATTGACGGTGATCGCCTCGAGCGTGTCCGGCCGTGTCGCCCGGGCGTAGGCCAGCGCGCGCATCGTCGGCATGTGCAGCTTGGAGACGAGCACGATGG
>NZ_JBFUHV010000286.1:0-7152 GCF_056402215.1 Rhodococcus sp. P4_B6
TTCGACTGGCCCTTCYTCTTGAAYTKCGGGTAGCCGGCCTGCGTGCGCCAGAACCTCTCGAACGCGCCCTGCAACTGCCGCAGCGAYTCCTGCAACGGCCCCTTCGACGGCTCCGCCAACCACTCCGTCTCAGCGTCCCGCTTCCATCCGGTGAGCATCTTCGACGTGTCGCTGTAGGTCACCCGACGCTGCTCCTGCGACCATGCCCGCGTCCGCTCGGCCAACGCCCGGTTGTAGACATACCKGGTGCACCCGAACGTCCGGGCAAGCTGTTCCGCCTGCACCACAGTCGGATAGAAACGAAACTTGAACGCCCGCTTCACCACCCTCCCCGCCATGACCCAGACACTAGCCCCACAGTCCGACAGATCCAGATCGGCCATCCCGGCCCTGAAGGACCCGGTTTGCGCCGAAAGACTCACGGATCAAGAGTCGGCCGGAGGAGCGCAAGATGGTCACCCAGCCCCGTACCGCCGAGCTGCTCTGGGGATCACCGGACAGACCGAAGCGCGGCCCCAAGCCGGCGCTGAGCCTCGAGCGGATCGTCGCCACCGCCATCTCGATGGCCGATGCGGAGGGCCTCGCCACGCTGTCGATGCAGCGCCTCGCGGAGGACCTCGGGTTCACCAAGATGTCCCTCTACCGCTACACCCCGGGGAAGGCCGAGCTGACCGCCCTCATGCTCGATGCCGCTCTCGGACCCGCACCCGACCTGTCCGAGATCGACGGCGGCTGGCGCGCAGCGCTCCACGAGTGGGCACTGCGCATGTGGGCGGGTCTGCGACGGCATCCGTGGGTCGTGGACGTCGCCGTCGGCCCCCGCGTGATGGGACCGAACGAACTGGGCTGGCTCGAAACCGGCCTCTCGGCACTGAGCGGCACCGGGCTCACCGGCGGAGAACGACTGGATTCGGTCGTCCTGATCACCGGCCACGTCCGCAGCCTCGCTCAGCAGTCGACGGCCCCCGGCGCCGAAACCGACACACCCGAGAAGGCCCTGAACGCGCTCATGACGGGAATCCTCACCGACAACTCCGAACGCTATCCCGAGGCGGCGGCCGCCTTCGCCTCCGCCCGCTCCTCGTCCGGGCAGGACGACGCGCTCGAATTCGGCCTGGCCCGGATCTTCGACGGCCTCGCCGCACTCGTCGCGGAGCGCGCCGAATAGCGGGCCGCGGCCCGATCAGGTGGATCGAGGCCTGAGCAACACGGCGATTGTCACAGCCAGGACGCCGCCGCACAGAAGTCCGGCAAGCGCTGTGGCCCAACGCTGCCCCATCGATGCATCCGTGGAAGTCAACGCGCTCACCAGCATCGTCGCCGCACCTGTCACTGACAGGGTGACATTCCAGCTCAGAAGCTGACTGGTTCCGGTGTGGACACGCAGAAGGGACGGGGGGATCAGCACGTTGGAGACAATGAGAAGCACAATGCCTGGGTAGAGCAGAGCGTTCATTGCTGTCCTATCACAGAGCGGTGGACGGAGAGGACGAGTTCATCCGCGGGACTTTTGCATTGGCGCTGTTTCTGCACGCTGCGCTCAGCTTTCCACCGATGCGCGGGTGCGGGGATAGTAGCCATTTACCAAGATTTCCCACCGGTTGAGCAAATATCGCCGATGCTCTCGCCGCCGGGCCCGGATATCGTGGTGATCGGTCACAAGCCCTCCATCTCCACTACCCTCAATGCGAGCGCGACGTCCAGGCGCAGAATGGGATCCGTCGTGAACGGGCCGACGATGCTCTCCAACTTGCCGATTCGGTATCGCAGCGTGTTGTAGTGGAAATGCAGGACGCGTGCAGTCTCGGCGACGTTGCAGTTGGTGTCCAGGAGTGCCTGCATCGTCTGGCGGAGATCGATCGCCTCGTCTGCGTCGCCCGCCAGCGACCCGAGGATCTCGGTGGCGAACGATCGGAGCTCGGCGCTGTCGTCGACCAGGGAGAGCAGTCTGTGGACGCCCAGGCTGTCGAAGTGTGCGACAGAACCGTTTCCGCGCATGCGCCGCCCCACCGTCACTGCCTTACGTGCCTGGTCGTACGCCTGCGGAATGTCTGCAGCCGAACCGATGACCCGGCTCACGCCGGTGCAGAACGAATGCCTGCCGCCTCCACGGTCACCGGTGACGGCCGCAATCAGATCGTCGACGACAATTCTCGAGTCCTCGTCACCGACCGGCATCAACACCACCACCTCGTGGCTGAACCCGACCACCGGTGCGTACCGGTCCCTGCGCCGGACCACTTGTTTCCAGGCAGCAGTGAGTCTTTGTTGCGGCATCCGTCCGGCACCCGGCGGCCGTATCGCGGGGCCGACGGTCGAGCGAGCGGGGTCCGGGTCGAGCTCCGCGACAACGACCACCATGGCGCGGTTCACGTCCCATTCGAGCTGCGCGCAGTGCTCCGTAATCTGTGCAACCGTACCGGCATTCCCGTTGAGTACGTCGCGCAGAAAGTCGCCGTGAAACCTTGACTCGACCGCCGACACGGCGAGTTGCTTGGTCACCGCCAGCGCGACAACGGTTGCGGCTCGCTCCAGCGCTTGCACGGCGACGGAGCCCAATCCGCCGTCGCCCACGAAGGCGACGATGACGCCGTGTTCGGTCCCGCCCGCGTGAACCGGTGCGACGGCGATCTGGCCGGCCTCCGTGCCCGGCGCCGGCTGCAGGCCGTGGCGCAGACGCTCGGTGCGAAGCCGGCCGGACGGGTCGAACAGCGGCAGCCCCTCCAACACCTGCAGATTGGCCGTCGTACCCGCTGACGCGTTGACCCGCCCGTCCGGTGTGCAGATCAGCACCGCAGCGTCGAACAGCGCGGCGACCTCGTCCGCAATCTGCGGCAGGTCGCCACCTTCGAGGACGATCTTCGTCAAGGCACGGTGCATGCGATCGGCAACGTCGAGGGCGAACGCCTGCCGATCGACGAGGTGTGTGAACACCTCGGACATCACCTCGTCGAAACCGATGTCGTGTGGGATGAGAAACAGCGGGATTTCGAGACGGTCCGATGCCTCGAGCATCGCGGCAGGGAGATCGCCGAGGTACCGGCCCTCCTTGACACCGAGTGCGGCTGCGCCGCACCGGGCGAGGCCCTCGACGAGTTCGACCAGCGCGAGGGGGTCGAACGGCTCGCCCGAATCTGCATGTCGCAGAGGGAACCCCGTGGTGATCAACAGTTCGTTGGGTTTAACCCACGGCAGGATGTCCGGCACCTCGATGACGTTGACCCGCTGAACGGTCTGCTCCAGTCCGCCCGCCCCCGCGATGAGCGTGGAGCCGGCCAAGCTGGGGAGGGTCAGCACCTCCCGAATCGTCAACGCGTATCCGGCAGGTGACGGCAGATCGACTGCGTCCACGGGTGCAGCTCAGTTCGAGAGGAGTGCCGGCGGAAGCACGCGCTGCGTCCACTTCGTCTTCTGCTCGTACGCGTGGGCGAGTTGGAGGACGGCTCGGTCAGCGCCGTGTCGGCCGATTATCTGAATTCCCATCGAGAGCCCGCGGCCATCGAAACCGACCGGCATCGCGGCAACCGGGAGGCTCGTCATCGTCCACGGTGCGACGGTCTCCATCCACCGGTGGTAGGTGTCCATGGGCCGGCCGGCGATCTCGGTGGGCCAGTGTGTGGACTTGTCGAAGGGGAACACCTGAGCACTGGGCGCGAGGATGTAGTCATACGTTTCGAACATCTTCGTGAGTGCGGCCTGCCAATCGTTGCGGGCCGCCGCGGCCTTGGTGACGTCGAGCGCGGACAGTGCGATTCCGTGTTCCATCTCCCACACGAATTCGGGCTTCATCTGCTCGCGTGTCTGCGGGGCGTCGTAGAGGTCGACCAGGCCGAGCTGTGCCCACCAGCGCCATCTCAGAAAGAGCTGCCAGATGTCTTCGGGCTTGTAGTCGGGAAGCGCCGCCTCGACGTGGCAGCCGATGTTCCGGAATGCGTCGAACGAGGACTCGCACAGCTCGAGAACTCCGGGTTCCGTCGCCAGGTACCCGTCCCAGTCGCCCACCCATGCGATCCGCGTTCCGCGGAAGTCCCGCTCGAGGTTCCGCGTGAAGACCTCGGGATCCTCGCCGATGCCGAGCGGGGCGCCTGCGTCGGGCCCTGCCATCGTCGACAGGAGTTGCGCCACGTCGGCAACCGACCGACCCATCGGGCCGACCACCGCGCCCTGAGCGATGAAGCCTGCCTCGGGGATGCGTCCCCAGGAAGGACGAAATCCCACAACATTGTTGAAGGCCGGCGGATTTCGCAGCGACCCCATGTAGTCGCTGCCGTCGGCAACCGGGACCATCCGCAATGCCAGGGCCGCGGCGGCACCGCCGCTGCTTCCACCTGCGGTGCGTGACGTGTCGTACGGTGTCGCCGTCGTACCCCATACCGGGTTGTACGTCTGGGACCCGAGTCCGAATTCGGGGGTGTTCGTCTTGCCGATGACGATGGCACCCGCCGCCTTGATCCGCGCGACGAACAGATCGTCCGCGTCGGCGATCCGGTCGGCGAAAATGGGTGATCCGGACGTGAACGGAAGCCCCTTGGCCGCCGAGAGATCCTTGACGGCGTGCGGGAACCCGTGCATCCAGCCGAGGTAGTGCCCGTCGGCGAGCTGATGGTCCCGTTCGCGCGCCTCGGCCAGCAACTCGTCCCGGCCCCGCAGGGCAACGATGGCGTTGACACTGCCATTGTGCCGTTCGATGTGGTCGAGATAGGCAGTCATGACGTCGACGCACGACACCTCGCGGCTCTTGATCAAGCCGCTGAGCGTCAGCGCGTCGCACATGACGAGGTCGTCGTATCCTCCTGGACCGCCGAAGGGTTCGACGTCAGTCCGGGGCGAATCGCCCGCGTCGACGGGATCGATGACGTGTGACACTTGTGAACCTCTCCACGGTTTCGGAAGCGAATGCCGGCGATCGAGGGTGCGCAGCGGCCCGGTGGCGGCCACGCACCCTCGTTCACGGTGCGACCAGGAACTACTGGCCGAGGTCGACGATGGCGGCGACGGGGCCGCCACCCTCCGGGCCCTGATGTGCGGCCGACACGGACACGAACACCGCCGGGTCACCGGTGACCGACGACGCGACACCGCCTACGCACGACTTGATCTGACGGTGCCAGTGCACGTCCGAGTCGTCGAGCATCGCGTTGCGGCGGCCGCGCACCGTCCCGTCCTGACTCGCCTCGCACTTGAGGAAGACATTGACGAGCCGGCCGCCCAGGTCGCTCGTGTGGGGCCGCTCGGGCAGCTCGAGTCCCGCATCCCGGATCGCCGACCAGATGCCGTCCTGATCGAGCGGATCCTTCATCACGCTGTGCCCGATCCGGTAGCGGCCGCCGACACCGCGCGCGTTGCCCACCACCACGATCTGAGCCCGGTCCAACTCGACACCCGAGGAGCAGGATGCGACCGACGAGTAGAGGTCCCGGCTGTGCATGACGTCGGCATCGCCCGGCATCTCGATCTCGCCGAGGGCGACGGCAATCCCCAGTGCCGTACCACCGTTCGACAGGTCCATCGACTCGTGCGTCTGCTCGGTCCACACCGTCTCGCCGCGGCTCTTGGCGTCCCGGATGGTGTGGATCGTCAGCAACGGCGTCTTCGTCTGCACGTAGTGCACGTCGGCGGGGTCGGTGATTCCGGCGTTGTCCATCGCCATCTTCACCGCTGCTGCCACCTTGGTGATCATCGCCGTGCGACCGATGTCTTCGGGGAGAAGTTGCTCACTCATCGCGACACCGACGGTCAGTCGCGGCTCTTCGGTCTTCACCGCCTTCTCCGCCGGCACGGTTGCGAAGATCGTTGCGTGCGGGCTGATCACACCGTCGGTACCGCCGGACCAGACGATGGGCACCCCGGCCACCTCGTCCGCGCTTCGGCTGCCCTTGGCGGAGAGGACCTCACGGAAGGCCCGGTCCGCGATGATGCGCGTGTAGTCGTTGACGCCGCCGTTGCCCTCGGTCTTGCCGATGACTGCGACGACGCGGTCCGCTTCGAACACACCGTCGTCGATGAGCTTCGCCAGCTCGCCGGCGTCGGACACGCTGTGCAGGGGAACCTTGCGGACCTCGATTGCTTCGGGCATTGACATCTCCTCTATACGTGGCTTGCGGGTAGTCGAGATCAGCCGGTGGCGATCGGAACTCCAACGCAGCCCACGCTATGAGGGCGAGCACCTTCGGACATTGGCAAAGTTTGCCCAAACCAGAACTCACATTGGGCAGAGTTGGCCAGTGCCGCTGGTGACAGGATCAGAGGGTGCTCGTCTGGGCTACCTGGCTGGTCACGTGATCGGAGTGACCGGCGCCGAGGGGGTCGGGCCACCCCGACCACGTGTCGGGACCAAAGTCGATTTCCGCGGTGGTGAGGAGACAGATGTCGAGCTGATGCCGAAGGGTGTCGGCGTCGATGCCTTGGCCGATGAAGACGAGTTCCTGTCGGCAGTCACCGACCGGTTCTTCCCATTTGTCGAGAATTCCCTGGCGGCGGTAGTCGTCTTCCGGCCAGTAGCTGTCGGGGAGGAACTTCCACCACCGTCCGACGTACCCGTGTCGGATCATGTGACCGGCTTGGGAGATGCTGCCGATCTCGGTGAACCGGCCGGCGTTCCAAAAGTACCCTTTGGCGCGGAGAAGTCTGCCGTTCGTCCAGTCGCCGGTGAGGAACCGGTGTAGCCGCCCCGGGTGGAAGGGGGCGCGTTCGCGGTAGACGACCGAACCGATTCCGTATTCCTCGGTCTCGGGGGTGTGCTCTCCCTGGAGTTCCTGCAGCCAGCCGGGCGCCTGGGCTGCCCTGTCGAAGGAGAACAGGCCGGTATCCATGATGGCGTCGAGTGGGACGTGTCCGTGAGATATCGCGTGGATGTCCGCGGTCTTGTTCAGCGATCGAATCAAGGCGGTCAGCTCGGCGAGGTGCTCGGCGGAGACGAGGTCGGCTTTGCTGATCAAGACCACGTCGGCGAACTCGATCTGATCGACCAGAAGATCGGAGATGTCGCGTTCATCCTCGGGAGCGTCGGCCCCGACGGGATCGCCGGACCGGTAGTCCCGGAGAAAACTGTGGCCGTCGACGACGGTCACCATGGTGTCCAATCGCGCGATGTCGGCAAGCGCGTGCCCGTCGGTGTCGATGAACGTGAATGTCTCGGCGACGGGCAGGGGC